>JBJMLY010000409.1:0-8060 GCA_045805025.1 Cytophagaceae bacterium
CATGACGCTGAAAAAAGGAGATTTCCTTTTTTCAGAAGGCCAAAAGCCAGAAGGGGTTTTCTGCATTCACGAAGGCCATGTCAAAACATTCAAAAACGGATCGGACGGAAAAGAGCAGATCATACACCTGGCTAAAGCCGGAGATCTGGTAGGATGGCAGCATATTTTGTGCGAAGATCCATATTCAGCCTCTACCATGGCGCTGGACAAAGTAAGCGCATCGCATTTCTCGAATGATGTTTTCATTGACGTTATCAAAAAAAATTGTCTTTCCGTAGAACTGACCCGGTATCTGTGCAATTATGTGCTAATGCTGGAAGGAAAGATCCTCGAGCTTTCGCAGAAGTCTGTGCGCGAAAGGCTGGCCACTAATATCCTGATGCTTCACGAGAAATTCGGGGCCAGACATGGCAATCATATTCTGATCACCATTCCTCTTACTCGGGGAGACTTTGCGAATCTGATCGCCACGAATACCGAAACCGTCATCAAGCTTTTATCAGAATTAAGGAAAGAAGGACATATTGATTTTATCGACAAGAAAATTCTTATTCTGAATCTGAATGCTCTGAAAAAATTCTCGGACTTTTACGGGTAGCTATCATTAGTTAAATCAATAATACCAATTACAATAGAGACAAAAAAAGAACCGCCATAGACGGTTCTTTTTTTGTTGTGCGGTGATTACAGATGGACTACCAGTCGTCGCCTGTGCTCTTTACTTTATTTTCTGGTGCGCTCATCGTTGTTTTAAGATCTTTTACGATGGCCTCCAGCTTCACTTTCGAATCCTTTTTAATTACTGCCCATCCATTCGGTGTCAATGTGAATTTACCGCATTCAGGATCTTTGCTTTCCAGCTTGCCGCCATTGCCTTTGGGAGATGCGTGCACAAAATTGGTAAGCACATATTTGTATTTGCCATCCTTGGCATACACATTCATCATCCAGCTAACGGTACCGTCGTGGTACAGACCAGGCTGAGGGGCCGGATATTTCACGCCGAACGTGCCCTGAACCAGGTATTCGCCTTTTTCTTTGTCTTCTTTAATAACGGTATACTTATGGAGCGAGCCCCAGGTCTTTGCTTTGTTGAAAAGCTGGTCTTTCGTGCTGCCTTCTGTTACCACGATTTCCATATAAGTGTATTTCTGGGTTTCAGCATCAAGAGGGAAATCCTGTGCTTTCAGATTGATGCTCACCAGTGCGATCAGCATGATCATGAATAATTGCTTCATAGTGGGTAGTTGTTTAATTTCTTTGTTTAAGTAAAGTTAATAATAAAATATTAATACAGAAGTCAGCAAAAACATTGCCAGAAGCATTATTTTACCTTGTACTTATCCAGTAATTCCTTCTTACGTTGCCAGGGAGCGGTGGTTCTTGAACCCATATCCCAGGCTAAAAAAGCAACTAATAAGGTGAAAATTAAGGCGATAATGATAAAAAGCTTTTTTCTGCCACTCATAACCGTAAAAATCAACGAAACAAATCAGAAATACAAAAAGACAAAAACAGAAATTACAAAAATCGATAAACAAAAGACCAACGGGAAAGATAAAGGGATAAGCAGGGATATTTCGGGGTTTGTATTGGAATTTGAAGTTTATAATTTGTAATTTGAGGTATGACGTGGGAAGAATATTGTATCAGCAAAAAGATTGATAGCGAAGCGTTCCGGCAGCAGGAAGCGGAACGCTGGGAGGAGCTGAAAAACATCTTTGAGCAGATTCACCCCAACAGCTTTACCGAGCAGAAGAAATTTCTGATCAACGACATTCGCAGGAAATACCATCTTAAAGAGGAAGTAAAAAAAGACGAGCTTAAAAAGCCGGCTACGCCGGGCATTAAAATACCGCCGAAGAAGATCTGAGCATGAGAAAGAACCATCCTTTAAGCGAAAAATTATCTGAGCATAAAGTCTCCAAACTTTATTACGACTTCTCTTATCAGGATATAGACAAGCACTTCATCGAAATTACGCTTAAACATGAAGAATCCGTGAAGGTCCTTAAATTTCACTCGCCGGTAAACATCAAAATAGAAGACGGCTTCCCCAACCCCAAGGGTGGCATTGAGATGAAGGATGATCAGTTGGATGGGCAGGCTATGCTCTATGTGAAAGTATCCGATTTTGAAACCTCCCACGGCTCCATCACTTTCTGGGCGAAAGAGGTGAAGGAGATTTCCTGAGGTTTGACAACTTTTTATTGAATCAGCCATTGTATCCCTTTATATAAAAGTTGTCAAATCTGTTGCAGGCATGCCGGAATAACTTACTTTCAAATACCGGCAAATGAATTCTGAATAAAAAATGAAATACCTGATCGCTCTATCACTCCTATTCTATTGTTTACCATCGCAGGCAAATTCACACCAATTAAATCATTTCAATATGAAAGAATCAAGCGAGGATACGCTGCTAAAAGGCCAGATTGTTAAGAAAGCCTTTATAAACAAAGCCAACCGGGAAATCAAAGGCGTATCGGATCTGTTTTTTGAAACCGGAAAGAAAAATTATTTTATAAAACTATCGGGTGGAAATGTAAGCAGAAAAGATCTGGAAAAGTTTCTTAATAAGCAGGTACAATTAAAAGTGATGCTGCTTAATGGAACCTGGGATACCTCGCCGGAACATCCTGAAGTGCAAAGCCGAATCGGCGAATACATCATCGTTCTGGAGATTATTAAATAATTCTCTGCTAATTATCCCACATTCCGTTTGTGGAGACACAAATGAAGGCGAGAAGATTATTTTTTGCCAATTGTCAATTGCCTACTGTCAACTGCCCGCTACCCTTCACTCTCCTCTTCCATCCTGATCTTATCCTCCGTTTCATAGAGGTAGAAATTAAGCTTGCTCTTCAGCTCGCTTTTGGAAAGGTTGGTATCCATTTTACCGTTCACCGAAAGAGATATCTGGCCAGTCTCCTCCGACACCACCAGCACAATACTATCGGTCACCTCCGTCATGCCGATGGCGGCACGGTGGCGCAGGCCGAAGCTGGCGGGCAGTTCACTGCTCTCGGATACCGGCAGAATACAGCGGGCAGCCTTGATCCTTCCGTTGCTGATGATCATAGCACCGTCGTGCAAGGGACTTGTTTTCTGAAAAATAGAAATAATGAGCCTTTTTGAGATCTGTGCATCCAGAATATCGCCGGATTCAGCATAAAACTTCAATTCTGAGCTTTTGGCAAAAACGATCAAAGCCCCGGTATTGCTGCTTCCCAGAATCTTAGCACTGTCAATGATGGGATTCAGGTTTACCGTTTCCTTGGCTTTGGAATTACGCCTCCAGGGCCAGCGGCCAAAGAATTTTTCGTTGTTAAAAGCGGTGGTCTTCCCCACCAGCAGCAAAAATTTACGGATCTCCTGCTGAAACAGGATCAGGGCCGCGATTACGCCCACACCGATAAATTGTCCGAGTATGGCGGTAAGCAGCTCCATTCTCAGTGCTTTCACAATGAGGTAGATCAGGTAGATGGATAATAAGCCCAGGAAAATCTTAACGGCAATGCTTCCTTTCAGCAGCTTATAGAGCTGATACAAAAGAAAGCTCACGAGCAGGATGTCGATGATATCGATCCAGCTTATTTCAATAAATCCTATTTTAAATAATAATGTCAATGATACGTAGCTTTATAAAGTTTAATAGCTTCTGCAGCGGCCTTCACATCGTGAACCCTCAGAATATCCGCGCCTCCGGTTAAAGCAATAGTATTTAAAACGCTGGTGCCGTTCAATGCCCCTGCCGCGTCGGTCTCCAGTTTTTTCCAGATCATGGATTTCCTGGATACGCCCGCAAGCAAAGGTAAATTCAGGCTTTTAAAGTAGTTTAAATTTTTCAAGATTTCATAATTCTGATCCATTGTTTTGGCAAAACCAAAACCGGGGTCAATAATAATATCTCGAACGCCAAGCTGCTTCAGTATAAATATTTTTTTCTGGAAATAATCCAGCACTTCCAGCGTCACATTTTTATAATCGGTAAGCTTTTTCATGGTTTGCGGAGTGCCCCGCATATGCATGATCACATAAGGCACCTGCCATTCGGCGATCAGGTTAAACATCCGGTTATCGAGCTCTCCGGCACTGATGTCGTTGACCATGCAAGCGCCTTCCGACAAAGCGGCTTCAGCAACCTCTGACCTGAAGGTATCGACAGAGATGCGAACATCCGGATATTTTTTCTTAACCGCCTGAATGGCCGGAATTACTCTTTTCAATTCTTCTTCCTCAGAAATATCGTCCGCACCCGGCCTGGAAGAATACCCTCCGATATCAATAATCCGGGCCCCTTCCGACAGCATCTGTCCGGCTCTTTCCAGGATTTTATCTTCCTCCTGCCATGCCCCTCCGTCGAAGAAAGAATCGGGCGTTACATTGAGAATTCCCATCACGGCAGGCTCTGAAAGATCGAGGAGATTTCCTTTCAGATTCAATGTTTTTTTTGAATAAAAAACTGTATCTTTCGAATACAAGGCTATAGCTGATTTTAGTGCGTTTTTATAATTATAAGACAATAAATTGATAAATCAAACCGTCATAGAATACCAGCAGGTTATACAGCAATGCAAGGATATCTTTATCAATAAGACCCTTGATTACGGTACCGCCTGGCGCATACTCCGCTTGCCTTCCATCACCGATCAGATCTACATTAAAGCGCAGCGTATCCGCTCCATTCAGGACAAAGGAACCCAGAAGATCGAAGAGAATATATCATCGGAATTTGCCGGCATCATCAACTACTGCGTGATTGCTCTTATTCAGATGGAATTGAAGGACAGTGAGGAACTGGAAATCCCGGCGGAGAAAGTGAAATTACTCTACGAAAAACACATTGCTGAAACGATGGATCTGCTCATGAAAAAGAATCATGACTACGGAGAAGCCTGGAGAGAAATGCGTGTCAGTTCAATTACGGATATTATCCTGATGAAACTACTGAGGGTAAAGCAAATTGAGGACAACCAGGGTAAAACAAGAATTTCAGAAGGCGTGGATGCCAATTATCAGGATATGATCAATTATTCAGTCTTTGCGCTGATAAAATTAAACTACGCCAGAAATGAAGTTAATTAACCTCATACTGAGAATCCTCACCGGCGGCCTGTTTATTTTTTCAGGATTGATCAAGCTGAACGACCCTTACGGAACAGCCTACAAGCTGGAAGAATACTTTGAAGTCTTTGCTTCGGATATTTCGGCTCTATCAGGACTATTTGATTTCTTCGCACATCACTCCTTATTCTTTTCAATCGTAATCTGCGCAACAGAAGTAATTCTGGGCGTAGCAATCCTTTTAAACTACCGCATGCGCACCACAATGTGGGTAAGCCTGCTGATGATCGTCTTTTTTACTTTCCTTACTTTCTATTCTTACGCTTTTGATAAAGTCAAAGAATGCGGATGCTTCGGAACGTTCATTGTCACAACTCCCAAGCAATCATTCTACAAGGATCTTTTCCTGCTGGCCATTATGCTTGTGCTGTTTTACCAGCGGACCTGGTACTCCTCGGCCTTCAACTCCCTGCGCGGCGATATCCTGATGGTCTTTGCATCCCTGATCAGCTTTGGCATCGGCATTTACAGCGAACGGCATCTGCCTTTTATGGATACGCTGAACTATAAAATCGGCAACAATATCGATTCCCTAAAAACAGCGCCCAAAGCAGAATATATCTGGATCATGGAAAAGGACGGCAAAGAGTACCGCTTCCCCAACGATAAATATCCTACAGATACTACCTACCATTTCAAAAAATACGAGCCGGTCGGCGACAGTTCCCTGTTCGTTCCCAAAATCAGCAATTTTATTATTCAGGGAGAAGACGGCGATGTCACCAAAGAGATCCTTAGCGGCAGTAAATTACTGATCCTGATCCCTTTTCTGGACGAGGCTGAAAACAACTGTCATGGAGACTGCTTTAAACAACTGAAAGAATTAATCGGCGCCCTGGATAAAACCGATGTAAAACCGGTCATACTGACCATTCATGCCAACAGTGAAAAATTTGAGGAGTTTCGACATGACAAAGGACTGGCGGCTCCGTATTATTACATGGAAGATGTAATCCTGAAAACCATGGTACGTTCGGACCCGGGATTCATGCTTTTAAAAGATGGTGTCGTGAAAGGCAAATGGTCGTACCATGATATGCCCGGCACAGAAAAAATTCAGGCATTGCTGAAGTGATATGATAAGATACGTTGCAGGCAGACTGGCTTATGGTTTTCTGGTTCTTCTCGGAGCCACCATCATCGTATTCTTTATATTCAACATTCTGCCCGGCGATCCGGTAGCACTTATGGCGGGCCAACGCACCGATGTTTCCACCCGCGAAGCAATCAGATCGGAGCTCGGGTTAAATGATCCATGGTATCTGCAGCTTAAGACGTATCTCAACGACTTGTCACCCGTATCCTTTCACAAGAACACACCGGAAAATGAAAAGAAGTATGAGTACAAAAAGATCCTAAGCATCAAAGATGAGGTGCTGGTGGTCAAGTATCCCTATCTGCGACGCTCCTTCCAGAACAACAAGAAGGTAAGCGAGATCATTCTTGAGAATATGGAAGGGACCTTCTGGCTTGCCTTTGCGGCCATGCTCTTTGCTACCATCTTCGGAATTATATTTGGAGTGCTGGCATCGCTCCGGCAAAACAGCTTTCTTGACCATTCGATGGTCAATCTCTCGGTCATCGGAATTTCCGCTCCTCCATTTGTCATGGGCGCATTGATTTCCCTTGTTTTTGGATTCCTGCTGGCCGATTACACCGGACTGAACACATCCGGACAATTATGGGAAGACAACCTGGAAGGACGCAGGCTGGTCCTTAAGAATATCATACTTCCTGCCTTTACATTAGGTCTGAGACCTCTGGCCATCATTGTACAGCTGACTCGCAGCTCCATGCTGGAGGTAATGGGGCAGGATTATATAAGAACAGCCCGGGCCAAGGGCGTAAAGTATGTGATCATTATTACAAAGCATGCTTTAAAGAATGCGTTAAATCCCGTTATCACCGCTGTATCCGGCTGGCTGGCTTCCCTGATGGCAGGAGCCTTTTTCATTGAAGTAATCTTTAACTGGAAAGGCCTTGGCTCAGCCACCATCAAAGCGGTATATGACAAAGACTTCCCTGTTGTAATGGGCGCCACGCTCTTTGTGGCTCTGGTCTTTATTGTCATCAATATCTTCGTGGACATATTATACGCGGCCATAGATCCACGTGTGAGGCTGAAGTAATATGAAGCTCTTTCTCATCGGACTTCCGGGCTCTGGCAAATCCACCATCGGAAAAGACCTTTCTAAAAAATTAAACTATCCTCTTATTGATACGGACGATGTGATACGCCTGAAAGAAGGCTGCAGCATCGAGGAAATATTCTCTGCTAAGGGAGAGAGTTATTTCCGTAAAACAGAAAGTGAAACGCTGAAAGAACTCACTAAAGGCACGGACGCCATTATATCCACCGGAGGTGGCACTCCTTGCTTTTTTGACAATATGGAAGTGATTAACCAAAATGGTATAAGCCTGTTCCTCAATATTCCTTTACGGGAAATTGCCCGACGTCTGATAGCAGGCCCGCAACATGCCCGGCCACTCATCAAAGGAAAAAATCCGGCTGAAATTCAAAAGTTTCTGGAAGACAAATTCAACGAAAGAATCCCTTTTTACAGCAAGGCAACGATAGAATTTATTGACCCCGCCTTGAATGCTGAAATGATTGTAAAGGAACTGGAAAAACGGGATTTATTGTAAGGCTATTTCTTGAAGATCTTATGAATATTCCCATCAATGCTCAGAAAATACACGCCTGAGCTTAGGTCGGTGACATCCACTTCTGTTCCCTTGCCTTTTTTGACAAGCTTTCCCCGCTGACTATAGATCTCATAATCGGCTTCGTGAGAAATATGAAGTTTGTCGTCCACTCTTTCAGGGTAAAAAGTAGCCAGGGCGTGAGCGGTTTTGATCTTTTTAAAATGTTCTTTCTTTTTGTCGAAGTCAATAGTATAATAACACGGAGGCAAGCCTGTTACATCAGCCTC
>JBJMLY010000410.1:0-2226 GCA_045805025.1 Cytophagaceae bacterium
ATGGAAAGCAATCTGGCTATGTGGGAAGAAATTATAGCCAGCTATTAATATAATTAGCCTTCTATGACAGAATCAAGCCGACCATGATTGCAGAAAAAAAATGTCGGGTTCTACATGTCGAAACTGCCATGGCCTTTACAGGAGGGTTTAAGGCTTTACTCGATTTCTGTATCTTTTCAAAAGAACAGATCGATCCGGTTGTGGTATTAAAAAAAGGCAGCTCCAACAAAGCAGTCCTGGAGAGTCATGGGATAAAGGTATATGAACTCCCTCTTATCGAACTTAGTAAAAATCCTGTCCATCTTTTTCTGTATTTTCCGTACCTGCTCATAAATACATTTCGTTTGAGACGAATCATATTTAACGAAAAGATACAAGTGCTGCATAGCAATGATCTTTACAATATGCTCCTGCAATTTTCAAAATTTCTTTTCCGGTTAAAAATACCCTTAATCGTTCATGTAAGAATGATGCCTGCTTCTTTTCCATCCTTTTTCTACAACACCTGGAGATCCATTAATACACGTGCAGCCGACCGCTTAATTGCCGTTTCTCATGCCATCAAAAAGGCGTATGGAAGCCCTGCTAATATGGACGTTGTTTTCGATGTAAAAAATATTCCGGAAAATCATCCTGCCTATCAGTTCAGCTTCGATGGGAAGAGGGATTTCCGGTTCATTTATCTGGCTAATTATATACAGGGGAAAGGACAGGATCGGGCACTTAAAGCTTTTGAAATACTTGTCAAAAAAAATCCCAGAGTTTGTATTACTTTCGCCGGAGGAGATATGGGCATAGAAAAGAATATGATTTTTAAAAAACAACTTATTGAACGTGCTCATAAGGTTGGACTAAATGATAAAATATTCTTTGAAGGTTTTGTAGCAGATGTAGAAATGAAACTTAAAATGTACGATGCCTCGCTTATTTTTTCAGAGTCAGAGTCTTTTTCGCTGGTGGCTTATGAATCGCTGCGCTATGGCATTCCCCTGATCGCCACCAACTGTGGCGGGCCTGCAGAACTTTTTGTACATGGGGAATCTGGATTCCTGGTCAGTAATACATCGGTACAGGAAATGGCTGATACTATGCATTTACTGTCTTCCGATATGGAAACAGGAAAAAAAACCTCAATCAATGCCCGCCGGCATGCAGTTGAATTAACGAAGCGGGAACTTAATTACGAAGATCTTGAAAATATATTTTTGGGGATGTGTGAATAAATAAATAGATTGCATGGATAAGCAGTTTCCGCTGCCTTCAGTCAACCGATGATTACTAAACTTTCCATTATTGTCCCAGCTTACAACGAGGAAAATACGATTCAGACCGTCCTTGAAAAACTTAAAAAAGTAAGACTTATACAGGACATAGGGAAAGAGATTATTGTCGTCAATGATGCCTCCAAAGACCTTACCGAAATAAAGATACAGGAATACATGCTCGCCAATCCAGAGCTGAACATTATCTACTATAAGCACGAAATAAACCAGGGTAAGGGAGCTGCTTTGCACTCGGGCATTAAGAAAGCGAGTGGAGATTATCTCATTGTGCAGGATGCAGACCTGGAGTACGATCCCGATGAATTTAACCTGCTGCTAAAGCCGGTCCTCAATGCGGGTGCTGATGTTGTTTACGGATCGAGGTTCAGAGGAGGAGAAGCCCATAGAATTCTTTTCTTCTGGCATAGCATCGGCAACCACATTTTAACTTTTCTTTCAAATGCTATGACCAATCTGAATTTTACAGATATGGAAACATGCTACAAGCTTTTCCGCTCAGACCTTGTCAAGGGAATGAAGCTGAAAGAAAAAAGGTTTGGATTTGAGCCTGAAGTAACTGCCCGAATTGCCAAAATAAAAAACATCAGGATATACGAAGTAGGCATTTCCTATTATGGCAGAACCTTCGAAGAAGGTAAAAAAATTAACTGGAAAGATGGCTTCAGGGCTATATATTGTATTTTCAAATACAGGTTTTTTAATTAAGAGCGATGGAAAAAGATTTTGCCTACGCCGAACATGATGAAATAGGGATAGAGACCCTGGATGTAATCTCTTCGGCGGATAAATTCAATAAGTGGACTTACGAAACCATCCAGCCTTATTGCAAAGGGGAAATTCTGGAAATCGGAAGTGGCATTGGAAATATATCTAAGTATTTCCTGGAATCGGGCGCAGCCATTACCCTGAGCGACATCAGAATTAATTACTGCGAATACCTGGA
>JBJMLY010000411.1:0-1800 GCA_045805025.1 Cytophagaceae bacterium
CACTCGTTCTTATCTTTCTTATCACCTTATTATCCGTAACCGATCTGGAGCTATACAGATGGTGGGGCTTCCGTATGGACGCGACGGTGATAAAATATATGAATACACCAAGAGAAATGGCAGCTTCGGCGGCTGTCGCTCCCGTTTTTCTTCTGATTGCCTTGTTCTCCGTTATTTTCTCCGGTCTTGTCATCTTATACGTACTCCTGCTCTACCCGCAAAATCAATTCTTTCAGAAGAATTCTCTGGTACTATCAGCCGCAGGCTTTCTCCTGATCATGGCGATGACGGCCATCCTCATTATTCCTATACGGGGAGGATTTCAATTGGCCCCTATGAACGAAAGTGCTGTATTTTATTCGAACAAACCGGAACTTAATAATACAGCCATTAATCTGCCATGGAATTTTATTCATTCCATTCTGGAAAAAAATTACGAAGACCGCAATCCCTTTAAAAAGCTCGATGAGGGAAAGGCGGCAGAAATCGTTAAACATCTTTATTCCGCCAACAGGAAAAGCAAGATCATACTTAAAGACAAAGTCAATGTAGTATTGATCATCTGGGAAAGTTTTACGGCCAAGGTTGTCAAAGAAACCGGAGGAAAAGATTCGGTTACTCCTGAATTCAGCCGCCTGATCAAAGAAGGCATTTTATTCAACAATATATACGCCAGCGGAGACCGAAGCGACAAAGGCCTCGTGGCTATTCTTGCAGGTTACCCTGCTCAGCCAACTGCTTCCATCATCACCAATCCGGCTAAAGCCATGCACCTGCCCTCCATCAGCAGTGAGTTAAAGAATAAAGGCTACAGCACTTCCTTTTATTACGGAGGTGAACCGGAGTTCGCCAACATTAAATCTTTTCTGCTCAACCACAACGTTGATAAGCTGGTGAGCAAATCAGACTTTGAAGAAAAATACTGGAATTCCAAATGGGGAGCTCACGATGAAATCGTACTGGAACGGTTCCTGGAAGATATGAGCCGGGAAAAGCAGCCTTTCTTTGGCAGTCTTTTTACCTTAAGCAGCCATGAGCCTTTTGAAGTACCCATCCCTCCCGTCTTTGCAGGAGACGACCAGCAGACCCAATTTCTGAATTCACTTTATTACACAGATCAATGCATTGGAAAATTCATTGAAAAGGCAAAGAAAACCAGTTGGTGGGACAATACGGTCATTATCATCATAGCCGATCACGGACATCCATATCCGAGTAAAGATGGAGTCCCGAACCATGAGCCCGATGAATTTCACATTCCCATGCTATGGCTTGGAGGCGCTTTGACCTCAGGCCCGCAGATAAATCCACAGACAGGTTCACAGACCGATCTTGCCAATACCTTATTACATCAGATGGGGATTTACACAAACAAATTTCCCTTCAGCAAGGATCTGATGGTTGAAGAAAATAGTCCCTTTGCCTATTATTCCTTCAACAACGGCTTCGGCTATATCCAGCCTGGAAGAGAAGTGGTCATTGATAATATTTCAGGGAAGCCCATTTATAGTAAGGGTCCCATTGCCGGGTCCGACAAGGAAGTAGGTCAGGCATATTTGCAATATTCCTTTCAGGATTATCTGAACAAATGAGTAAATTGCAGTAATGAAGAAAGTAGCATTCTATACGTTAGGCTGCAAGCTCAACTTTTCCGAAACATCTACGATTTCCAGGCTTTTTGAACAGGGCGGATATCAGAAGGTGGAATTTCAGGAGAAAGCGGATATCTATATCATCAATACCTGCTCGGTCACCGATCATGCGGATAAAAAATGTCGCAAGGTGGTAAAGGAAGCGCTC
>JBJMLY010000412.1:0-1766 GCA_045805025.1 Cytophagaceae bacterium
ATACATAGAGAAGGGCAGGTTAATCAGATCGGAAAGCAGAAACAGAATTCCGAAAAAGAATAAAGCCAGGAAGATAGGATCCTGAATTTTATTTCTCAGTAAATAGTCAAGCTTTCCAAAGGCGCCTGTGACAATGACGATAAGGATCAGCAGGAAGCTGAACGAGGAAGTGATGTTTTCAAAAGAATAGTTCGTCTGAAAATAGTTAAGAGACTTTCTGTATTTTTCGTGATCGTATACGCCTGAAAGCTCTTCCGGTAAGTTCTGGTTCTGATGCCTGGCATTGAGATAGCTAAGAATCCGTTCCAGCGTGAAATCCACAATCAGGATACCGACGATAATGACGATTAGTAGGTTAGGTTCCATGCTTAATAATAGTTGCCGCTGATGAGGTAATTTCTTACATAATCGTTAATACCATCTTCCAGGGAGTGGAAATCCTTTGAATAACCAATGCTTTTTAGCTTTTTCATCGATGCTTCTGTAAAGTACTGGTATTTGTCGCGGATATCCTGGGGAGTATCGATAAAGCTGATATCTTCTTTCTTATCCATTGATCGGAATGTATTTCTGACAAGATCAAGGAAAGTCCGTGCTTTACCGCTTCCCAGGTTATAAATGCCTGAGTTTTTGCGGTGGTGGATCAGGAACATAATTACCTCTACAACGTCTTTCACGTACACAAAATCCCGCATCTGTTCTCCGTCTTTAAAATCGGGGTTATGAGAGCGGAAAAGTTTCATGCTGTTATTCTTCTGGATCTGATGATAGGCATGAAAGATCACGGATGCCATTCTGCCTTTATGATATTCATTGGGCCCGTACACGTTGAAGAATTTCAGTCCGGCCCAGAAGAAAGGTTTCTGTTTTTGTTGCAAGGCCCATATGTCGAAATCGTTTTTCGACTCCCCATAAGGGTTCAGAGGTTTGAGTTGGGGGATCAGGGCTTCGTTGTCTTCATAACCATGCTCGCCCAGGCCGTAAGTCGCGGCGGAGGAAGCGTAGACGAGAGGAATCTGATACTGACAGCATGCCTGCCATATCTGTTTGGTATAATTAAGGTTCAGTTTATCAAAGATCGCTTTGTCGAATTCCGTGGTATCGGTTCTGGCACCAATGTGAATAATAAATTCGATCAGGCTGTAATTTTTATCAAGCCATGCAAAAAATTGATCGCGTTCCACACGCTCCTGTATTTTCTTTCCTTCCAGGTTCTTATTTTTCTGAGGATGAGAAAAATCATCGACGGCAATGATGTAATTGAAATTATCTGCGTTTAACCTTCCTATCAGACAGCTGCCGATAAAGCCTGCCGCACCCGTAACAACGATCATAATATTTGTCTGTTATAATAGTTAATAAAAGATTAAATTTACTAAAATAAACAGCCTGCTGAAAGTTCCAGCGAAATAACTTATTGGAGATAGCTCAGGCATCCGAATCACTTATTGTTGACCGATGATTTACGTTTGCAGAAAAGAACATTTTAATGCGGCCCATAAATTATATAATCCGGAATGGACCGAAGAAAAGAACAGGGAAATTTTCGGTCCCTGCGCCAATCATAACTGGCATGGTCATAATTACGAACTGATTGTAACTGTAAAAGGAGTGCCGGATCCTGAAACAGGCTTTGTGATCGATCTGAAGAAGCTTAGTAAGCTTACCCGCGAAAGAGTTACTGAAAAACTTGATCATAAGAATCTGAACATCGACGTGGATTTTATGCAGGGAAAGATGGCCAGCACCGAAAATCTGGCTATTGA
>JBJMLY010000413.1:0-1777 GCA_045805025.1 Cytophagaceae bacterium
AATAATTCAAAATTATCCGTCATCTTTTTATCGGATGCATCGAGATCGGGGTTCTCTCCCAAACTGGCACAATGAGCCATAATTACCTTTACGCCAAGGTCCAGCGGGCGCCGCATGAGGAGTGGATTACCAAAACGCTGGTCGTCTTCGGCGTGCACAGCCTTTTCATGTCCCGCATGACTAAGCAGGGTGATATCGTACTTCTTCATAAGCACATAAAAGCTGTCGCAACGATTGTCTGAGGGATCCATGCCCATCGCATTGGGAAGCCATTTCAGCTGCTTCACACCCAGCTTACCCCATTTCTCCAACTCCTGCAGAGCATCTTTGCGGTAAGGATGAACAGAGATGCATGGAATAAAAAACTCAGGGTATTGCTGACAGACCGACCAGACATAGTCATTGGGAACATAAAATTCGGTCTTGTCCTCATTGATGGTTCCATCCTTATTGTAATTTCTGTCAAAGGCCAGAATACAAAGCTTGCCGTGCTTCGGATCGGCTTTCATCAGGGCGATAAGCCTTTCCAGGAATTCCTGATCGGCCTCTTTCCCCTTTATACCGGCGGCACTCTGGTAGATTTTAAATTTCAGATTCTCCAGCGGATGCATGGGAGAAGTCATCTTATCATTCACATAACATCCTGTATTGCCCGTACCGATGCCGGCAATATGAGCATGGTAATCGCGAAGCGAAGAAGGGTCAATGCCCTGATAGGCTTTTTGCAGCAGCGAGTCTGCGGCCGGACTTAGCCTCACACTGCCCGCCTCTTCGAAATTCCCGCCCAGCTTTGGAATGGCCAGGTGGATTGCAGCAAAGCAACCCAGTAGTAAAAAAAGAAAAGCAAGAATAAATTTAGTTCGCCTGGAGACCATGTAGATTAAAAAATAAACAATACCCTTATGTGTTTTTCATATCCCGCACCATCTTCACCGACATAAAGCCCAGCAGGATCACCACCACAATAATGGCGCCCCATACAAACCAGGGGCTTTTGAAAAAGGGCTGATGTTCTGCGGAAGTTTCCTTAATGACGGAAATATCTTTTACATCACCGGGAGAAATCCCGGGAAGGTCGGCTGGGATCTTATCCTGAAAATGCTGAAGATCATAGCTGGGTGCGGCGAGTGCCGGATCTGAAAATTTTATTGTATAGCTCTCTACCGGAGCAAGGCTCGCAATGATGTATGATTTCTTTTCACTGGCCTTCATGCCCGAAATTTTTAAAGGCGCATCGTCTTCGTTATAAATGACCAGCTGGAAATCTTTGGCATAAAGTCCGTCGGCACCGAGGGAATTTTCGGTGCGGCTGCTTAGCGTTTTGTCATCCAGCAAAGTATATTCCTTACGACCTGGAATTTTATAAAAGACCTCCGCACGCCTGTAGTAATCATTTTTTGAATCGATCAGAAACAGGATTTTATCTATGTAGTAGGGCTTGTCAAAACTGATATCTACATAACTCTTCTTCAGTTTGGTGCTGTCGCGCTGAATGATTTTGGGATCGGGAATTTCCGTATAAGACTCCTGCTCCAACTGCTGCTGGTAATAGCCGGCAGAAAATATATTCAAAGGATTGCTTAAGGAATCATCGATGTCGACTTTGTAATACTCATAATCGGAAAGCGGAAAATCAATCATAAATTCCGATTCGCTGCTTTGAGGGCCTGCTGATGGGGGCGTAAATAAATAATCCTGACGGATGATGTACCAGGATTTATTGTCATCACTTCCGCTCAATCGCATATTCTTGGAAACATCGGCATTGCGTATTTTG
>JBJMLY010000414.1:0-8718 GCA_045805025.1 Cytophagaceae bacterium
AAAGCACATAGATGATCCCGGACTCATTGGGTCTGGAACGCAGGTATTTGACCAGACGCTCATAGCTGTTCTTCTTAGGCTCTATGAAATAGTGGATGTTAGCCCTGTTGAAACTCGAAACAAAGATGGGAGCTTCTGCGATGCCAAGCTTTTCGACAATATCTTTTCGGGTAATGTCATCGGCAGTAGCCGTAAGCGCGATAAGAGGAGTTTGCGGGAACTCTTCCCGAAGCTTTGAAAGCATTAAATACTCAGGCCTGAAATCATGACCCCAGGAAGAGATGCAGTGCGCTTCGTCAATGGCGAACAGGGAAAGTTTAATGGTTTTCAGAAAATCCATGAACTGACTTTCCTTTCCGAAGAATCTTTCCGGCGCCAGGTAGAGCAGCTTGATCTTGTTGCGGCGCACCTTTTCAAAGATCTCCATCTGCTCACTGATGCTTATTGATGAATTTAGGCAGGCAGCTTCAATACCATTAAGCTTCAGGGCGTCCACCTGATCTTTCATCAGGGAGATCAAGGGTGAAACAACGATGGTAAGTCCTTCAAAAACAAGGGCAGGTATCTGGTAACAAAGCGACTTACCTCCGCCCGTGGGCATCAGCACGAATGTGTCTTTGCCTTCCAGCACATTATGGATGATCTTCTCCTGTTCCAGCCTGAATCCGCTGTAACCGAATTTTTCTTTAAGTATCTGATGAATCTCTGACATAGCTGTTGTGTTCCTTTGTTGTCTGTTCAAGCTGAACAAATGCTTAAACCAATTTACCTCATTCGGCAAAAATCTTCAAAGAGTTGAGGGCATAGTTATTCACAAACAAAAATATTTTTGTCGTATAAAAATTTTAACTTGTTCATTATTATTTGTATTCAGATGACCAAATACCTCTTTCTTATATTTTGGATGGTTGCGACATCTTTCGTCTCATTTGCCCAGAATGATGTACAGAAGAAAGTAGAAAGATTTAAAAAATACACTCCTAAGTTTCAACGTGCAAAAAATGATTCTGTATTTATTGTTAGACATAAGGAATCTTTTCATTTGATGCACCTTGAGGGTAAAGAAATGAATGCGGCAACAAAGGACATTTTATACTCCAGTCACCCCGGTGATGTAATCGGTCCATTTCAGGATGAAAACTATATGTGCTTATTTAAAGTGCTGTCGAAAGACACCATCTACAAAATGAGGGTAAGTCATATTTATATTTCCTGGAAGGCTCATAACAATGATACATCAACAGTCATGTCTTTAGCGGAGAGTTTTCTGCAGCGAGTAAAGTCGGGAGAGGATTATAACGAATTAGCAAGACTTGAAGGAGAAGTCAGCAGCGGGGATCTGGGGTGGTTCAACAGCGGGGTTATGGTAAAGCCTTTTGAAGATGCTATCATGAAAGCCCAAAAGGGAGATTTGTTTATCGTACAGACGATCTTTGGTGCGCACGTGGTCCTGGTAACTGAAAACAAGGAATTCGAAGATTATAAATTCACAGTTGTTCCATTTATTAAAAAATTATAATGCCAGAACTTTCCGTCGTTATCATTACCAGAAATGAAGCTTCCAATATTGAGAGGACGCTGGTCTCTGCGCTGAAAGTATCTTCGGATATCATCATCGTCGATTCAGGAAGCACGGACAATACGCTGGATATCTGCAGAAAATATCCTGTTAAGATCTATTTCCATGTCTGGGAAGGATATGCAGCACAGAAAAACTATGGAGACAGTCTGACAGCGCACGACTGGATTCTGTCCATCGATGCCGACGAAGAACTGTCGGCTGAGCTTGCGGCAGAGATAAGGCAGGAACTTCAGAATCCTGCGGCCGATTACTACGATCTTCCTTTCCGGACCAACTTCTGCGGGCAATGGCTGAACTACGGACACTGGAATCCCGAAAGTCATATCCGGCTCTTTAAAAAAAGTCAAATGCACTGGAATACAGATGCCGTTCATGAAGGACTAATTATTCCCCCAGGCCTGAAAATGAAAAAGCTGAAAGGCTATATTCAGCATTACACCATCCGCAGCCTGGAGCATTACAGAGAAAAGAACGATCATTATATAAAGCTGGCAGCGGAGAAAATGAAGCGGGCAGGGAAGAAGCCGAACTTTATAAAACTATACCTAAGCCCAGCCTGGCGGTTTGTACACAGCTATCTCCTGAAACTCGGATTTCTGGATGGAAATTTCGGATATGTTATCGCCCGCGAAACAGCCCGGGTAGCATACCTCAAATACAAAAAGCTTACGTAAAAAATTCGTAGATTTTGCCGGTCAGCAGATTAAGATTGACCCGGACTGCGAATTTGAAATTTTCAAGTGTAGGCTTTCTCAGCTCAATTCGTCTGACAAGGTCAAAGTCCATTTTACGTCTGTTCGTTCCTTTTTTGCAGCTGACAAAAGTGTATATTTCTTCCTTACGAATAAACTCTCTGGTAAATTTCCCTTTATGCCCGTAAGGCCAGGCGAAAGCGAAGACCTTGGTTTTGAGGTTTTTTTCTATGATCTCTTTATTGGTGCGAAGCTCCGTTCTGATCCTATGCTCGGCCTGATCCAGGCTCTCGGATTCCGCTATAGGATTTTTATAGGTTTTGATAAAATCCTTCGCTTTGCTCATTCGTTTAGCCGGATTAAGCTGGCGAAGGTGATCCTGGTAATAACCCCTGAAGACCTGCATAAATTTTTCGGATGGCATAAACCGGCTCACCGTAGTTTCTCCCCTGAAGCGAAATACCGGCAAGCCTTCTTCCGGTCTGCCGTCAAACAGCTGAATGATTTCCCGGCTGTAAGGAGGCAAGGAAAGTATGCTCTTTAATTGAAGACTGGCTACCGCCATTTTATGGACATGCGTATGAGCCTGGAAATCGCAGAGCCCGCTTGCCTGCATTTCACGGATTTCCTCCCAGGTCATATACTGATCGGTTCTTCCGTCGCCGGTGCGGTAATAATTTTCTACCGCATTCCTGTTCGCCTCGTCGGAGTGAAGAATTACAGACGATGATCTGTCGGCTTTATCCTGAATGAACATGGTATTCAGAAAGAACGTCGCTTTAATGCCATATTTCTTCAGAAGAGGAAACACGTGCCGGTAGTTATCATAATAGCCATCGTCGAACGTGATAAGGAGAGAATTCTGCGGGAGCATTCCATGCCTGGCAATTCTATCCCTGGCTTCTGTAAATGTAAATGTGTTTAGGTTTTGTGCATGAATATAGTCCAGATGCTTTTCAAAAAGTTCACGGTCTATATTGGAATGCTCGTTGACCTGGTGGTACAAAAAGACCGGCACACCGCTGCCTCTTAAGTAAACAGCACAGGTGGCGATAATAGCCAGCAAAATCAGAAACACAAGCATGAAGCAAATTAAGAATATTCTATGAATGGAGCACTACCAGGTATGTTCGTGCTCAAGCACATTCATCAGCTTCTCTTCCGTAAGAGGCTTCTGTATAAAGCCATAAATTCCCTGGGATTTGAGTCGCTCTTCGTCTTTGGGACTGCTGGACGCAGTCAAAACCACCACCTTTACGTGATTGCCGCTGTTGAAATCGATTTTATTAAAAGACTCCAGAAATTCTATGCCATTCATTTCAGGCATATTGTTATCAAGGATAATGAGGTCAGGATAATTGTTATCAAAAGTACAGCAATGCTTGGCAAGATAGAGCAGCGCTTCTTCTCCATTCAGACAGGTTCTGATATTTTTACAAATATCCATTTTCTTAAGTATACGGGTACTTATGAAATTATTCACCTTGTCATCATCTACCAGCAATATGCAATTCATCTTCTCCATAATAACGCACCAACAGCTCTCAGGAATCACTGCTTACTAGGATTAACAGTTTTCCGTTTAAATAAGTTTAGACTCTTATTGCCTGAATTTTTCGATGGCTTCAGGATCAAACCTGACAAAAATATGGATGTATAAAGCTCTTGCCAGCCTGAAAATAAACGGCCACAGAGCAAGCAGAATAATGGTATTCAAAATGAGAAAAGGTACCGCCGGAATATTCAGTAAAATATAAATCAGTACGACGTTAACTCCGAAGAGCAGCATTGATAGCCCATAGCTGCAATACATAGCCCCATAGTAGAAGCCCGGTTCGAGGGTCAATCGTTGCCCGCAGCATGCACATTTATCCGGCATTTTGGAAATGTTGCTAAAATGGTAAGGGTTAGGGTCCACAAATAAAGAGCCTGTATGGCAACGGGGACATTTCAGTGTAAGAATCGAAAAAAGTGTTGATCTGCTCATGGTGTACAAACAAAAATACATAGATTTTCATTCATACATACTTCTTGATAGAAGAAAGATATCAGGCCGACTGGCTGATCTCGTCGGGATTAAAATATTTGGAAGTGACTCTTGAAAGCTTCTCCAGGTTCAGCGGCTTGCTGATAATTTCCGAATTGCCGAAAGAACCCAGTTTATCCATATCCTTGATATGAGTAGAAGTAGTTAACATAACAATGACCACCTTCTCTTTATTGGGAAAATCAAGTCTTCTGAAGCGTTCAAGAAATTCAAAACCATCCATCACCGGCATATTGATATCGAGAAAGATCAGATCAGGACATGACTTATTGTTCCGGATCCTCTCTTCGATCAGTGCAAGAGCATCCTCCCCGTTCAGTGCGATCTGAACATCGGCGGCAACCCCTGCCTTATTAATAAGTCTGCGGTTAATGTAATTTGTGATGGGGTCATCCTCTACCAATAATACCAGGTCAATCTTTTTCATTATCTTCTGGGGGAAAATACCCTTATGTAAAACGGTTACTTTCTCGGGAAAGTTTGTTTTTGTCCTGTAAATCATAGCACAATCAGTGCTTCCTCACCAGGTCACGGCTCAGGATCTGATAGAGCTTATCTTCGCTGAATGGCTTTTGGATCAGATCATGATAACCAAGATATTCCAGAGTCCGGGCCTCTTCGGGATGTACAGAACCGGTAAGCAGTATGATTCTTGATTTCTTATCCACGACCATTTTCTTAAAATTCTTCAGAAATTCAATGCCATCCATTTCGGGCATTTTCATGTCGAGGAGAATCAGGTCGGGAAATTTGTTCTTTTCCTCACTCAGGTAAGTAAGCGCTTCTTCTCCGTTGCGGACGGTTTTCACTTCTCTCGCAATGGCTGACTTTCTCAGTAATCTTTCAGTCAGAAAATTATTGATATAGTCATCATCAACCAATAAAATACAATTGAACTGAGGCATCTTTTTGTAGATAAACAGGTTAAACTTCTTTCTATAAAGAACCTATTTCTCTTCAAAAAGTTTTAGGATGTTCAGTAATTTCTCCTCGGTCAGGGGCTTTATGATGAAATCGTTGAAGCCGATTCCTTTCAGCACTTCTATATCCTTGCTGTTGAAGGATGCGGTGTATATGACAATCCGGGTTTTGTTTTTATCCATGTTGAACTTCTGGAAGGCCTCGATGAATTCGAAACCATCCATCACAGGCATGTTGATATCCAGCAGGATCATTTCCGGAAATTCTTCGGCTTCGCGCAGGTAGGTAAGGGCCTCGTCGCCGTTACGGCTGAAGGATACGTTGTTGCAGACTTTCAGCTTGTTCAATAAATGATCTGCAATGAAATTACTAATGTAATCATCATCTACAATCAGAACATTTTTAAATTTATACATGAACGGCCGGTATAATTAGAGGGGTAAAATTAAAGAGTTATACGGGAAATTAAAATCAGCTTCCCAGACTTTTAACCAGGTCGATATATTGCTTCATCGCATCCTCTTTGCTGATACCTTTCAGTTTGTCCCAGGCATTGTACTTGGCATTGCCCACCATGTCAAAAGGATTGGCCGGCTTTTCGATATTGACATCGCCTTCCGAAGCCTGCTTGTATAGACTATATAATTTCAGCAGATTATCGTTCGACTGATTGGGCAGCTGTTTTGATTTTGTAACAGCTTCCTGAAATTCCTGAGTTAGGTCCATGCTTCTCTGATTAAGTCCTGATTTTAATTATTGGAAAGTCAATGTGCGGCGGAAAGATCGATAGAAAGCTTGCCTCCCTTGATGATGTCTTCATGCTTTAACACCTGATTTCCGCATTTGTTATTGTTCAATTCCAGACTATTAATATAAATATTTTCTTTGGAATTGTTTTTTGTCTCGATCACAAATTTATTTCCTCCATAATATTTATCGCTGAGCTGTATCGTAATCTTGTCAAACAGAGGCGTACAGAGCTGATATTCATTGCTCCCGGGGCAGGCAGGGTAAAAGCCCATAGCACCCATTACATAAAATCCCGACAAGGTACCGCAGTCATCGTTACCAGGAATTCCCTGCGGACTGGCATCAAAATTCATTTCCATCTGGCGACGTACTTCTTGCTGGGTTCTCCATGCCTGACCTTTCACATAATCGTATAAAAACGGGTATGCCATATCGGGCTCGTTCCAGAGCGAAAATTTATTGGAGGTAAAACACCTGTTCAGGGCTTCGGTAAATTTCTCTTCTCCGCCCATCAGGCCGATAAGGCCGGGTATGTCGTGAGGAACAAAGAACTGATAATACCAGGCATTGCCTTCCACATAACCGGGTCCGCCGGCACCAGGAAAGTTAAAATCACCGCCCTGAAAGTTGTCGGGGTTAAAGGGTTCATACCATTTACCGTCTTTATTTCTGGGCCTTATGAAGCCTGACTTCGGATCGTACAGATTTCTATAATACATGGATCTTTCCAGATACTCTTTGTATTCCTTCTCTCTTCCTATGGCTTTGCAGTACTGAGCCAATGTCCAGTCGGCGAAGGCATATTCCTGGGTGGTCGATACGGTACCCCATAGCCATTCTCCTCGGTCATCCTGAGGTATGTATTTATAGCGCAGGTACGAATTCAAGCCGGGCCTGACCGTCGCCTGCAGGTTCCGGGCATTGCTGTTCATCGCTCTGAACGCTTTAGCCGTATCGATATCCCGGATGCCTTTGATGTAGCTGTCGGCGATTACAGGAATGGATGGATCTCCCACCATCGTATTGGTTTCTCCTCCCGCCAGCTCCCATTTGGGAAGCCTGCCCGATTCTTCATACATCTCAATAAGGGAGATGGTCATATCACGCTGCCGTTCTGGATATACCAATGAAAAAAACGGATGCACATTCCGGTAGGTATCCCAGAGAGAAAATACCGTATAGCGTGTATAGCCTTCCGCCTTTTTGACCGGCCCGCTCTTATGCGAAGGAAATTCTCTCATCGGCGGATACTCGCCATTCACATCGCTGAAAACATTCGGGTGCAGAAGCATGTGGTAAAGTCCGGTGTAGAAGATCGTCTTCTGCTTTTGAGTTCCCCCTTCCACCTGCACTTTTGAAAGCTCTTTCTGCCATTCATTTTCAGAATCTTTCTTCACCTGCTCGAAATTCCAGCCGGGCTGTTCTGCATCGAGGTTTTCTCTCGCATTTCCGACGCTGACATAAGATATTCCAACCTTGACAAGGATCGATTCTCCTTTTGCCGTTTTAAAACTAAGGTATGCGCCGAAGTCTTTTCCTTTCACGCCTTTCCCCACAATAATTTTTTTATCCTTCCACACCCCATGCCTGACGGCAGGTTTGCTGAAACGGGCTACGAAATACACGGCGTGGAAACTTTTTCCGGAACAGAAGTCACCGCTGTAATTCCAGCCTTCCACTTCGGTTTCAGAAATGGCTTCTATGCTGCCTTCCAGCGATGGCTGGGAAGCGAGTTTTGGTATGGCCCCCTGGGTAAGATCTATGATAATATTGGATGAATCGGAAGCATGCTGAAATGTATACTTACTGATACCGCTTCGCAGGGTACTGCTCATTTCAGCAACGATATTGTCTTTTTTAAGATGCACTTTGTAATACCCAGGTGAAGCCTGTTCCTCCTCAAAGTCCGATCTGTAATCTTTCATATCGGGAGTCACTTTTCCCTGGCCAGGCATAAGCACGATATTGCCAAGATCCTGACAGCCTACACCGCTCATATGGACATGACCGAACCCATACATGAATTTTTTTCCAAAAAAATACCCGTTGGGAGCGACCGAGTCGGTATGGGGATTTACAGAAACCATTCCGAAAGGCCTCACAGCACCGGGATAAGTATTCCCCCCGCTCGTGGTACCTATGGCAGGGTTTCCGACGGCATCTGTACCTATAAAAGGATTGACATACTGAATATAATTATCCGAAATGATCTCGGCCTTCGATTTCATTTTCTGCTCAGAACAGGAAAAAGTCAGTACTGTTAAAATTAAAAATAAAGGCTTTTTCTTCATTGGTTATTATTGTTGCACTTCAATGTTAAGGGTTTTTTATAACTCTTCAGTCGTGCATTGAAGAAATATTCAGCCCGGGTTAGTCTCCGAAAAAGAATTATACCGGCCCAAAATCCTTTTTCTATCAAAAAATAGCCTGTCACCCTTCTAAAAAGGATCACAGGCTACTCTCACTCAGGATCAGCGGCGATTAGAAATAAAAGAAATTGTCGTTTTCCTTGTCTTCCAGCTCTGCAGTAATTCCAAGAACCTGATCCTTGATTAAAGGCAGGTCATTTTTAATCACATACCACAAAGCGTTAGGATCTATTTCTATTTCCTGATCATAAGTGGCGAATTGAAGATTGGTAAGTACATCCCAATCAATTTCACCAAAAGAACTTTTAAATTCTTCGCTTAAAAGCCGCGCTGCTCCGCCTATTTCACGCAGCATAT
>JBJMLY010000415.1:0-2687 GCA_045805025.1 Cytophagaceae bacterium
ACAATCTGAACGGAACCGATGCAGGACTTTACTGGCCTGAACCAGGCACTTCCAAAAGTTGCGTGCCGCATCGGGATCAGAGTTCCGTTCCCGACGGTCTTCAGGGAAAGGAAGCCGGTCTTCCATTTCCACAGGCACCGGCCAGATATGAATATCGATGCCGGCAAATTCAAGCTTTTCTTTCAGTTCATGATAAAATTCCGCGATCGTGCCCGATCTAAGGCTCAGCGATTCCCAACGTCCGTCATCAATCCTGATAAACAGACACTGAGCCATGAAATCAAATTCCATTTCAAAGCTCAGATCTTTGTAAGGGATGAGTCCGGTGGTAAGGCCCGAGGCAGAAGGAAACAGCGTGACATTCCACCAGTGATTCAGGAAAGGAGAAAGTTCCAGTTTTATTTTTCCCACCATCTGGGTCCATAAATGGAGCATGTCGTAGGTTTCTTTCCACTGTTCCAGGACTAAGGCGGGCCAGGGCTCTTCTTTTTGAAGAAGATATCGTATGTCGGGCACATTTCTCATATTCTGCATCTTTCTTGGAGAACAGTTATGAAAGAAGAATAGTTGATTCGGGAATTCCGGACTATTAAAAGGATATTAACAAGAGATTAAAGTCCTGCGAATGCGGAAATTTGCGGAGGAGCGTATATAAAAGTATGATTAAAACCTGAGGACACAAACGGGCGGGGGGCGTAATAAAGAGATAAAGCTTAATATCTCCTGTTATTTTTTTGGATAACGAATACTCCTATCCCGACTCCAATCGCAGTAAAAAGAAAACCTATGCCGCTCAATAGGATCACAGCCAGCCATTGACTGGTAAAGCTTTTGATCTGTGCATCTTGCCACTGAGCGGGATTAAAATAAACTTCGACGTTATCTCCTACGGAATAGCTTGCCGGATTTGAACCTAACACGGATCTGAAAGTGGTGACCCTGCCATTATAAGTATATTCAATCACGGGAAAATAAGAGCCGTTATTGGCGTCAGTGTCCCACAAATATTCCAGGCTCAGTACCTTGCCTGTAACAGTCTGCGCATAAGCCATGAACTTATTCTCATGAGCCCAGACAAAATAAGCGGCTATTAACAATATGAGTCCGATACCACCGAATATACCAGGGAAAAGCAGATTTTTTTTCATAGGTTGATATTGAGTAGGAAGTGGGAAAAAAGAACCGGGGATTACAGCCAGATCTAACTTCCCACTCCTAGTCCTCTGACTTTTTACTTCAACGGAAATCCTCTTTTCTTCATCAGCGCATCGATCTTCGGATCTCTTCCTCTGAAGTTGCGGTATCCGATTTCGGGGTCGATGGTATTACCGACGGAGAATACATTTTTCTTCAGTCTTGCGGCCACTTCTTTGTCGTAAGGTCCTCCTGCTTCTGTAAAAGCGGTATAAGCATCTCCAGTTAGCACATCCGACCATAGGTAGCTGTAATAGCCTGCTGAATAGCCGTCGCTGCTGAATATATGCGCGAACTGCGGTGTGCGGTGACGCATCACAATCTGCTTCGGCATGCCCAGTGCATCCAGCGTTTCTTTTTCGAATTTATCCGGATCGATCTTCTGCTCTCCCGCCAGGTGAAGCTTCATATCGATCAGAGCGCTGGACAGGTATTCGGTGGTCTTGAAGCCCTGATTAAAGGTGGAAGCATTCTCAATCTTTTTGACCAGCGCATCCGGAATAGGCTTGCCTGTCTGGTAATGCAGGGCAAAACGCTGCAGCACTTCCGGTGTGGAAAGCCAGCGCTCCAGCAGTTGTGAAGGGAATTCCACATAATCACGCACCACCGAGGTGCCGGATAAGGATGGATAGGTTACATCCGAAGACAATCCGTGCAATGCATGTCCGAATTCATGGAATAAGGTGGTAGCATCATCCCAGGAGATCATCACAGGTTCTCCATCCTTGCCTTTGATAAAATTAGCATTGTTGGAAACAATCGTTGTGACCTTGCCGGTAAGTTTCTGCTGGTCGCGGTACGCGTTCATCCAGGCGCCTGAGCGCTTGCCGTCGCGCGCGTAGGGATCAAAGAACCATAGTCCCACGTGAGCTCCTGTCGTTCTGTTTTTAACTTCCCAGACTCGTACGTCGGGATGGTAAACCGGAACATTATCTACCGGAGTAAAGCCGAAATCAAAAAGCTCTCCGGCTACCCAGAACATGCCTTCGCGCAATTTCTCCAGCTGTAAATATTGCTTCACCTCATTCTGATCCAGGTCGTACTTTTTCTTGCGGACCTTCTCGGCATAATAGCGGTAGTCCCAGGGTTCAATCGTAATCTTCGCTCCTTCTTTATCGGCGATCGCCTGCATGTCGGCTACTTCTTCTTTTACTCTGGCCACAGCCGGTGTCCATACTTTTTCCATAAGCTCCAGGGTACGTTCCGGAGTTTTGGCCATGGAGTTTTCCAGGCGCCAGTGGGCATGGGTTTTATAGCCCAGCAGCTTCGCTCGCTGCGCACGCAGCAGCAGGATCTCACTGATGATTTTATTGTTATCGTGTGCGTCGCCATTATCGCCCCGGTTCACAAACATGCGCCAGGCCTTTTCCCGAAGTGTACGGTTGTCGGAATAGGTCAGAAAAGGATCGATGGAAGAACGTGTGTTGGCTACGATCCATTTCCCTTTCTTTACTTTCTTGGCCAGTCCGGCAGCACCATCGATAAAAGAAGCC
>JBJMLY010000416.1:0-2938 GCA_045805025.1 Cytophagaceae bacterium
CAAATACATATTTCTTTTTAAATCTTTAAATAAAATATATAATATATAGTATGTCATTGCGAAAAGGTTTTTTGGATGTTAGAGTTGATCCGGCTTTAGATATCTTTGAGGAAATAAAAAAACTTAAAACGGAAAAAAATGCAGTTCTCCTCGCCCACTACTACCAGGATGCCGATATTCAGGATATCGCGGATTATATTGGGGATAGCCTCGGTCTTGCACAGCAGGCAGAAAAAACAAATGCGGATATTATTTTGTTTGCAGGGGTTCATTTCATGGCGGAAACTGCAAAGATCCTTAATCCCGGTAAAAAGGTACTGATACCGGATCTCAATGCCGGCTGTTCCCTTGCGGATTCCTGCCCTCCTGAACGCTTTGCGAAATTCAAGGCAGAACATCCCGGTCATATCGTGATCACTTACATAAATTGCACAGCAGATATTAAAGCTCTGTCAGATATTATTTGTACCTCAAGCAACGCAGTTCAAATAGTGGAGAGTCTCCCGGAAGATCAAAAGATCATATTTGCTCCAGATAAGAATTTAGGCGCATACATCAATAAGAAAACAGGAAGGAATATGGTTTTATGGGATGGAAGCTGTATGGTTCACGAAATATTCTCTCTGGAGAAAATAACCAAATTAAAAATATTGAATCCAAATGCGCAGCTTATCGCACATCCTGAATGTGAAGAAGCAATATTGGAAAAAGCTGATTTTATTGGAAGCACAACAGCATTACTGAATTATACAAAAAATATGCCGGTAAAAGAGTTTATTGTTGCTACGGAAACTGGTATCTTACACCAGATGATTAAGTCAAATCCGGATAAAGTATTTATACCCGCGCCACCTAATAATTCCTGTGCGTGCAACGATTGTCCGCATATGAAACTGAATACACTTGAAAAAATTTATGTGGCGCTGAAATACGAGCAGCCGGAAGTAATAATGACAAACGAACTGATAGAGAAAGCTAAAAAACCGATCAAAAGAATGCTTACGCTTTCAGCGCAATTTGGATTGTAAAAATGAAATTGTTTTTTAAATATACCACTGCTTTTATTTTTATTCTATGCTTTACCTGCGGTAATGCGCAGCCTCAGAATAATGTTACAGATCCTAATGGCTATAATATTTTTTATTTTGATAATGGGATCAAATCTTCTGAAGGCTTCATGAAAAATGGCAAGCCCGATGGATATTGGAAGAATTATTATATGACAGGCATTATAAAGAATGAAGGGAACAGAAAGAATTTTCAACTGGACAGTACCTGGAAGTTTTACAATGAAAAAGGGAAACTGCAGAAGTCTTATACTTACCGCGAAGGAAAAAAGAACGGCTTCCTTTCCATATATGATACATTAGGAAGAATAATCTCTAAGGAAAATTACGTCAACGATATTAAGCAGGGAGATGCTTTTTTATATTATAAATCAGGAAAAGTTAAGCAAATTGTGCCTTATAAAAACGGAAGAGCCGACGGAATCTCTTATGAGTTCACGGAAGATTCTACGATTATTTCAATTGTAACGTATAAAATGGGGTTCATAGAGCATGCGGAAAAAATTAACCGTAAGGATGAGAAAGGAAACAAGCAGGGCTTATGGAAGGAATTTTACGCTGATGGTAAAGTCAAAAAGGAAAGCCGTTTTAAGGATAATACAGTTGACGGATATATAAAAGAATACGACGTTAAGGGTGATCTGCAAAATATTGAAAAATATAATAACGGAAAAAAAGTAGAGAACCCTCCTGAGCTGGCCAAGCTGGATGTATTTAAAACTTATTATGAAAATGGGAATGTTAAGTACGAAGGTGGCTATATCAATGGAATGCCAATAGGAACACATTTTCACTATAAGCAATCCAGGGAAACCTGTGATTCTGTTCTGATCTATGAAGATACCATAGCTAAACGTATCTTTCACTGTTTTTCAGTCAGTGTTCCCGATTCAGCGATTGTTTACCAGAATGGATACCTCGTAGAAAAAGGTCCCGTTGATTCGCTGAGACGACGACAAAAAGAATGGACAGAATACCATCTTACCGGTGAATTTAAAGCAAAGGGACAATACGTGGACGATAAACGCATTGGTGAATGGACATTCTATTATCCAAATAAAAAGATTGAACAGAAGGGACGTTACGATAAAAAAGGCAGGGCCCAGGGCGAATGGAAATGGTATTACGAAAGCGGAGCTTTATTGCGTGATGAGAATTACCTGAATGGAAAAAGAGAGGGTCTGCTCCAGGAATTTACGGAAGAAGGAAAACTGATCACAAAGGGAGAATTTTCAGACGATGAGCGAGAGGGACCCTGGTATTATGAAATAGTGAATTATAAGGAATTTGGTAATTACAGGTTGGGCTTGCCTGACAGCATGTGGAAAGCGTATTATATCAAAGAGAATAAGCTTCGCTTTGAGGGTAATTTTGTGAACGGAGATCCTGATGGAAGACATACCTGGTTCTATGCTAATGGAAGACAACAGGCGAGCGGGAAGTTTGTTGCGGGTATGAAACAGGGAGAATGGAAGTTTTTCGATGAAATAGGCAATCTAACCCTGACGATCTATTATGAAAATGATACCGAAGTTAAATGGGATGGAATAAAGATAGTGCCCACATTCGAAGAGTCGCTTCGCGTATATGAGACCGTGAAAAAGAAGAACGATAAAACAGATGTTGATAAAACAAAAAAAACAGGTAATTTAGAATCCGTCGAAGACGAAGAAAAATGACCTACGAAAGCAAAAGCAAAAAATTGCTGATCTCGGAGATCAAGAAACTGAAAGCTCAGTTAAAAAAAACCTCGTCCCTCAACCCGACAGCCGCAGAACCTGAAGAAAGTAGTGCCTTTGAAAATCTGCCCCTCCCTTATATTTTATTTACCGAAAAGAAGATCCTCTACCTGAATAAACAGGCTGCTGGAA
>JBJMLY010000417.1:0-3813 GCA_045805025.1 Cytophagaceae bacterium
AGGACTGGTGACGGTAGGATCCGTAAATGCCAGTGATAATAATAACAAGGATAAGTGTCCTAATTGCCATAAGAAAGTAGGTCAGCGTAAATCGGTTGATAAAACCAAAAAAGGCGCTAAGCATGGATATTACGATGTGACCCATAATAAGGCAACAAAAGAGACGAAAATCAATCAGGGTAATCAAAAATACAAAGATAGGGACGACATCAAATAAAAAGTAAATCTCAGTTTTATCCTGTAAATAAAAGAGCCGGAAGATATCCGGCTCTTTTATTTTTATAAGTCCAGATCCGTTTTGGTTCTGTCCAGAGAAGGTTTGTTGAGTACAAATAAAATCAGCAGAAGCATAGAGATGCCGAGGGCGAGCACACTTCCCGTCATCAGGTAAACGACAATCGAAAAGATATTGCTTCCTTCCAGCAAGGCCCATTTTACCAGAAGAGAAACTCTGTATTTTTGAAGTTTAACTTCTTCCGGCATGTCAGCGACAGAACCAAGAAGGATTTTAGGCAGGAAGAAAGCTCCGAGCACGGAGGCGATGGTTAATGCAGGGAGTACACTCTGAAAGGAAGAAGCAAGGTTCGGGTTTTTTGGTCCGCTCTGCAGCAGGTAGGAAGTGATAGCCAGGAATACGATCTGGCCTCCGAACAGGGCATAAAACAGAATGGTATTCAGCTTATTGTATTTTTCGAGAGTGTTTTCGTCGCTCATGTTTTTTTAGTTAAATGTAGTGATTATTCATTACTCTTTTTAAATACAGGGAATTTGTGGCCGGAAATTTGTATATCTGTGATTATAAGAGATATCCATTCTGGAATATTTCCGTATAAAGAGTAAAAAATTTATATTTAGACAGTTTTTAACCAAATAACCTTAAACCCCTAAACAACAAAATATGAGAAAGTATCTATTAAGCTCTGTACTTGGAATCTGCGCGACAGCTGTATTGTTTTTTGCTTTCAAAAGCGCGGAGAAAGAAAATAAAGGCACTCAATATATTCTGGTGGAAATCTATGAAATTCCTTCCTATATAGATAAGGGTGTTCACATTCATTACGGCGGAGGAAAAACGGAGGTTATTCCTTTTAAAGAGTTCAAAATTGAAAACCACGATGAGAACGGTGAAATTACTTTGAATGCTCTGAATAAGCTGACTGCAAGCGGTTACGAAATTGTAAGCGCGACCTCAGGCATGACTCAGGCGGGTATGATCACCAAGGTGTTCATGAAGAAATAATTAAGCAATACCGAATAAAAAAAGGTCAGCCTATAAAGTCTGACCTTTTTTTATTTTATTCCCATACCTTTTATAGCTTCAGGTCTTTGACAATCATGTCCACCTTTTTATCAAGCTCTGTGCTTACCTGATCGTAATTTTCCTTTTTGTCCAGTTTGCCATTCACGCTGCAGTAAAATTTGATCTTTGGCTCAGTGCCCGAAGGTCTGGCAGAGATCAGGCTTCCGTCTTCCGTAAGGAACTGCAATACGTTTTCTTTCGGGAATTTCATGGCTGTTTCTTTGCCTGTTTTCAGATCTTTTTCCGTTTGGGCTGAATAATCCATAAGCTTCAGCAGGGGAGAGCCGGCGATGGTTTTAGGTGGATTGGCCCTGAGTTCCTTCATCATCGTCTGGATCTCTTCGGCCCCTGACTTGCCTTTCTTGGTGACTGAGATCAGCTTTTCTTTGTAGAAGCCATATTTTACATACATTTCACGCATCATATCAAACAGGCTAATGCCTTTATCCTTGGCGTAAGCCGCCATTTCGGCGATGAAGGCACAGGAAGCAATGGCGTCTTTGTCGCGGACATCGTCACCCACCAGGTATCCATAACTTTCTTCTCCGCCGGCAATGAATTTTTCTTTCCCTTCCAGCTCTTTGATCAATGCGGCAATGTATTTGAATCCTGTCAGTGTATTGTATGATTTCACGCCATTCATTTCAGCGATCTTCTGGATGATGTCGGACGTTACAATCGTTTTTACGATAAACTCTTTACCTGTGAGCTTTCCGGCTTCTTTCCAGGCATTGATCATATAATTGATCAGCAGGCTTCCGGTCTGATTGCCGTTCAGCAACTGCCATTCGTTTTTATGATTTTTTACGGCGATCCCCACACGGTCGGCGTCCGGATCGGTAGCCAGCACCAGGTCGGCATCTATTTCTTTGGCTTTTTTTACGGCCAGGCTCAGGGCGTCCGCTTCTTCGGGGTTTGGATATACGACGGTTGGGAAATTTCCGTCGGGTTTGGACTGTTCTTCCACCACCGTTACATTGGTAAATCCGAATTTCTGCAGGATCTGAGGCACTAACGTGATCCCGGTTCCGTGGATCGGTGTGAAAACGATCTTCAGGTCTTTTTGTCTTTTGATGGCTTCTTTCGAAACGGAAAGAGAGGCGATCTTATCCAGGTAATGCTTGTCCACTTCTTCACCGATCATTTCGATCAGGCTGTCGTTGCGCTGAAATTTCACCTCGCTTACATCTTTGATCTTCTGCACCTCGGTAATGGTGTTTTTGTCGTGAGGAGCGATCATCTGCGCGCCATCATTCCAGTAAGCTTTGTATCCGTTATATTCTTTTGGGTTGTGTGATGCTGTTACAACAACGCCGCTGTGGCATTTAAAATGGCGTATGGTGAAAGAGAGCTCGGGAGTAGGGCGTAACGCTTTAAAGAAATAGACCTTCACACCGTTGGCGGAGAAAACTTCGGCCGTGATCCGGGCGAAATAATCGCTGTTGTTACGGCTGTCATGTGCGATAGCCACTTTCAGCTGTTCGTTGGGAAAGCTCTTTTTCAGATAATTGCAGAGACCCTGAGTGGCCATACCGACGGTATATTTGTTCATCCGGTTGGTTCCCTGTCCCATGAGTCCTCTTAATCCTCCGGTGCCGAATTCCAGTTCTTTGTAAAAAGAATCGATCAGATCATCTTCTTTCCCTTCAGCGATCATTTTTTTGATGCCATCCTTGGTTTCCTGATCGTAATGGCCGTTAAGCCATGTATTGATTCTTTCTTTGGTCGGTGCGTCGATGCGGGTGGACTCCTTGATTAAGCTTTCCATAATGTATGTTTGCTAAAAATTGGTTCTGAAAAATATAGAATTTAAGATTTATTTAACGCTATAGTATTAAAAGAGTTTAGAAACTGCAACTATATTCGCCCTTAAGGAGGATATAAATTAGAAAATCTTTCTTTAAATATTAAAATTTTGCTTCTTTTACTTTATTAAAACATGTCGCTATGAATATCAAAGAATTAAATAAGGCCCTGACCCGCCTTATCGAGAAAAGGAACCAACTGAGCGCTCTTACCTACGATAATCAGGATTATGATACGATTGAAGAAGAGCTTCATGACCTGGAAGATGAGTTTATTGACAATTTCGGCGAATATATGGAAGGTGTTTTTCAAGGCGTTCACGATAAGGTTTGTCCGGATAACGACGTGCTTTTACCCATTGCCTACATAGGCCATAAATACAGCAGGGGAGGTCAGAATCCCGACGGAACTCCTATTTATGATGTCGATTACACGGAAGGTGTATGGGTCGATACCGACAAATACCCAGGCAAAGAAACACGTCTGGTGCTGGTCCCAAACCCGGCAAGAATTCTATTGCTGATCGATAAGAAGAAAAAGGAAATTGTCTGGACAGCGGAGAAATAATTATGAATTATGAATTTTGAGTTATGAATTTTGAATCGAATAAAAGCAATTCAGTATAACGATTTTTTTAACTCAAAACTTAAAACTCATAACTAATTAAAGTCCTGCTTTTTCTCTCACTCTTTTCAACACTCCCGACG
>JBJMLY010000418.1:0-3367 GCA_045805025.1 Cytophagaceae bacterium
ATGATACAAGGCCTTAATCGATTTATTGTCGTCGGTAAAGGTGGAATTGTCTTTCGTCGCGTAAACGGAATTTTCTTTATATTGAGAGCTTCCGTAGTTCAGGTAGCTGATATCGGCAGAAACAAAACCCTTCTTACCGGCAAAAAGCGCTATTCCTCCGCTAAGCCTCATCGGAGTTCGCAGAGAATATTTTATAATGAGAGGAATCGTTTTCCCTGTCTCCTGCTGATCCGGACTTCCGGAGGCAGAAGGAAATGGAATGTATTCATAGCGGGCATCCACATTATAATTGGTAGTCTGTCTGATGGAGTAATAAGTAGGCGTCTGTATGGTACCTCCCAGCCTGATCCAGTCTGTTACCTTATAGATCATTCCCACACGGAAATTATAGCCTGTTCCCTTTAAGGTTCTGTCTGTCGTGACGGTATAGCTGCTCAATGTGTCGCCTACGTTGTACGATTCGGTATAGGCATTATTGGAAACATACTTCAGGCTGACGATACCGAGGGAAAACCCGATGTAGAGCTTGTCATTAAAATTACCTCCGTAGGCAATATCCCACTGCATTTGCTTTCCCTTGGTCGTTACTTTTTCTTTTTGCTGAGCGGTGTCCCCTTCTACAAAGCTGCTGTATTGCCTGTTGTTGGGACTATTCACGACGGGATTGACGAGATAGGTATAATAAGCAACGCTGGAAAGGTCTTTCAGACTTTTCTCATCCAGGCGGTCGAGAGAATCCTGCTTGGTTCCGTTTATATTTTGCACCAGAGCATCCGTAAAGTTATTGTTCTTGTTAGAGCCGTTATACGAAAACTGGTTTTGAAAACTGTTCAGATTGGTAAGACCTACTCCGAAAGTTCCCCCTTTCCATGCATGAAGGGTGTCGTCTTTAGGGCCGCCGAAAACCATGCCGGTGCTGGGGATATTAAAGATACCGCGGCTGTCTCTTTGTGAATTACCCAGATAATCTGTTTTGGTATGGGCGGCTCCTATGCCTGTCGTAATGCTCATGTCCGAACGATTGTACATACCAAGTCCCGCCGGATTGGAGCTCAAAGTGCCGATATCAGCTCCCAGCGCCGTCGTGGCTCCCCCGATGGACTGAAACCGGGCCGAACCTCCGAAACTGAGCCTTGAAAACCTCAGGGCATCGTTGTAGTATCCATGTCCTGCCTGTGCCATAGACTCCAAGCCAAGCAGTGTAAAACAAAGTATAAGTAAAAGAGCTATGTATGACTTTTGCATTCGTTCTGAAATTCTTTCCCCCTCAGCCTTTAAGGCTTTGATTCAAAATTGTAGTTGTTTTTGTCTGATTTTACCGGCTCGGTTTCGATGACTTTTGTACCTCTCTGTTCTTCCGCCTTTTGCTGCTTCCGGATCTGCCCTCGGTCTTCCGAAGAATAGTAAATGTCGTCATTTTCCGTGCTGCCTGTGTTTTGAGCGGAACAGGCGCATAAAAATAAACCAGCTGCCGAAATACCGATCTTCAGTGCTTTAAAATTTTTCATATCAAGCAGGATTCTGAATAATTTAACATGTATTGAGCTCTAAAAATAACTCTAATCTAAGTAAAGTTTACTGAAAGATTTATCTTTACCGGCAAAATGCTGTTAAATCAAGAATAACAAACTTACAAAATGAGCAAAGGTTTACCTAAAAGAAGTGAAGATTACTCAGGATGGTACAATGAACTGGTAAAAAAAGCAGATCTGGCCGAAAATTCAGGGGTTAAAGGATGCATGGTGATCAAACCCTATGGCTTTTCCATCTGGGAAAAAATGCAGGCCCAGCTGGACAAAATGTTTAAGGCAACCGGACATACCAATGCTTATTTCCCCCTGCTGATTCCTAAATCCTATTTATCCAAAGAGGCCAGTCACGTGGCGGGTTTCGCCAAAGAGTGCGCAGTGGTAACACACTACAGACTTAAGAGCTCTCCCGACGGCAAAAGCGTCGTGGTCGATCCGGAAGCAAAACTTGAGGAAGAACTTATTATCAGACCTACTTCCGAAACCGTCATCTGGAGCACCTACAAAAACTGGGTGCAATCGTACCGTGACCTTCCTATTCTCGTCAACCAGTGGGCCAACGTAATGCGCTGGGAAATGAAAACCAGGCTGTTCCTGCGCACTGCGGAATTTCTATGGCAGGAAGGCCACACCGCACATGCCACCAAAGAGGAAGCAGTTTCTGAAACCGTGCAGATGCTGAATATCTATGCCGAGTTCGCTCAGGATTTTATGGCCATGCCGGTTGTAAAAGGCGTGAAGACCGCCAACGAACGTTTTGCCGGCGCCGAAGATACTTACTGCATCGAAGCACTGATGCAGGACGGCAAAGCACTGCAGGCCGGAACTTCTCACTTCCTCGGCCAAAATTTTGCCAAAGCTTTTGATGTGAAGTACGCGGCTCAGCAGGGCGGACTGGAATATGTCTGGGGAACCTCCTGGGGCGTGAGCACACGTCTGATGGGCGCGCTGATCATGGCACACTCCGATGACGAAGGTTTAATCCTTCCTCCTGCCCTGGCTCCGATCCAGGTAGTGATCGTGCCGATCTTTAAAGGCAAGGATCAGCTCAGCACTCTCTCTGAAAAATGCATGGAGATCAAAAAGAAGCTGGAAGCAAAAGGTATCTCCGTTAAATTTGACGACCGCGAGACTCAGACACCGGGCTTCAAATTCGCGGACTATGAACTTAAAGGTGTGCCGGTACGAATTGCTATCGGACCAAGAGATATGCAGAACGGCACCGTAGAAGTGGCGCGCCGCGATACCAAGGAAAAATCGGTGCTGACGATGGACGGACTTGACAGCGCCGTTGAAAACCTTCTGAAAGAAATTCAGCAGAACATCTATAAAAAAGCGATCGACTACCGGGCTGCGCATACCACGAAGGCGGAAACTTACGCGGAGTTTAAAGAACTGCTCGACGGCAAGGGAGGATTTATCCTGGCCCACTGGGACGGCACTTCAGAAACCGAAGAAAAGATCAAAGAAGAGACCAAAGCCACGATCCGCTGCATTCCTCTTGACGCGATGGAGGAAGAAGGCAAATGCATATACTCAGGCAAACCTTCGAAAAAGAGGGTGATGTTTGCGAGGGCTTATTAAACTATAAACCTGATAGGTCTTTGCTTAAAAAAGCTGTGTCTAAGCTTATAAATTTATCTTAGCAATAAATTACTAGTTTACACTAAGGAGACCTATCAGGTTTGGTCATTAGTCATTGGGGCGGTTTAGTATACCGCCCCTTTATTTTTTTAAGAAAGCATCAACACTTTTGTATCTTTTTTACAATTCGCAGTTATAGAGGCATGCGCCCTTTGAATACTCTAATTGCCTTATTTTTTAGTGTCTCACTAAGC
>JBJMLY010000419.1:0-3178 GCA_045805025.1 Cytophagaceae bacterium
TCCGCAGCCGAATGCCATTCTGCAGGGGTGCTGCCTTTTCCTTCAGAAGAAATTCTTTCGAGTGAAACACCTTCCTGATCGGTCAGCAATTTGAAATGGTAATTATCCTGGTAGTCGAAGCGCTGCGCTTCCTTTCCTTCAAAAAGGAGAATAACCGATCCCTCGTCGTCGTTGTAAGAAGGCAAGGAAGCCAGCTTAATGCCATTCTTTCTTTCAGCATTAGGATACTGGCTTTTGATCATATCCGGATCTACACTCAGAAAAAAATAAGCATGAGGGGCGATGATAAGATGCTCTGAGGAAATGGCATGGCGGTTGGCGATAAGTCCCTTTTCGGTATTGGCAATCTCCCAAGGCCCGAGGTCAATGTATTTTTCTGATCGGTTATAGATCTCTACAAAATCTGCACCTCCTGGTCTTGGATTAAAAAGAACTTCGTTGATGATCAGATCTTCGGCAGAAGCAGGTTCAGGAACCGCTAAAGCCACCGAACTCTGCTCCAGCAGGTTTCCGCTGCAGTCGGCAAGGTTTTCGATCGTGAGAGAATAAAGAATTTTTGGCTGAAGCTCATCGTCTGCTTTAAGCATGATGGAGCGCTGATCACTCCCAAGACTGATTTGATTTATTGTAATAGCCGGCGACAAAATCACGCTGGCATTTTTGTACTGAATTGAGTCCAGCTTTTCATTAAAGATTATCAGGGCAGTGACAGAATCCAGTGCTTCAGCTTTCAATAACACAGGCGGCTTCAGATCGGGCATACGAGCGTTCACGGAATTAATCTTTCCGGGTGTGCCTCCCTGATCATTTTCTGAGGCTGTCCAGTTTTCTGATTCTGCACAGAGATTATCAGGATCAATCATTTCCAGCGACCAGCCTCCTTCTTTCTTCACTGTATTTCTGTACCAATCATCGGAGTATGCCACTGCATGTATAATTTTTCCTCCGGCGTCTTTGAGTACAAGGCTATCCCCGGTATTATTCAGGGAAGGCCAGGAACTGAGTCCTGCCGTATTTCCATAGGAGCTGAATGCGGATACGAAGCTGCTGCTGCAAAGAATCAGGAAAGCAGAGGGAGCAAGTTTCAGGGAAGGCAGGCTGGCGCTGGTACTTCCATCGGAAAAGCTAAAATTCAATAGTTGAATGGTATCAGCGCTGCGGTTATAAAGTTCTATGAATTCCTCCGCTGGCAAGGCGACAGAAGGCGAAGGGTCTGCGAAAATTTCATCAATCACCAGAGCGCCGTATAGCAGGGGTTTCGTATAGCTGAAAGGAATCGTTGTTCCTGCCCCAATCGTTTCACCCGAAGCAGCGACGATATTACGAATGTCCAGTGAATAATTACCCGTATTAAATTTCTCGGAAAAACGGAGGATCACACGATCGGGGGTTGCAGGATCAAAAAAAATAGAAGTGGGGTTTCCTGTTCCGGTGATTGTGAAATCAGCGGGGTTGATAGCGGAACTGCTCTGCAGTGGTTTATTGAAAATAACGGTCAGCCCTGTCTCTTGAGCAACTATAACCTTATAGGAAGAAAGAGGTGCCTGCCGAATGAGGATGTCATCAAAAAAAAATTTGGTGCCTCGGGTGGAAGAATGGTGGCAGACCAGGCCGGCAAATGCGCTTGTCTTCAGAGTCGAATCGACACAAAATCCTTCCTGAATAAAATTCGTTCCGCCGAGGGTATCGGAGAATAAGGTCCATCTTCCGCTCAGATCCCGGACGACGCGGATGCTAATGGTGTTCAGGTTTTTCCCGGCATGTCCCGGTTTTCCGCTTAAAATTTTCATGGAGGAAATGCCTTCCTGACGGTAGAGATCAATAGCATCGCTGTTGCCGCTGAGTCCGCCGATTTTCAGGTAATACCCGTTCAGTGCTCCATTGAGGTCAGCGCTGTCGGAGCACAGGTAAAATTTGGCGTAATTCCCTGAAGAAGGATTGAACTCAAGCCGTACAAAGAATTTCCATTCGGTGTCAGCCAGCCTGGTGCTCGCGGTGGATAGATAAATGGTTTCCGTCACAGAAGCTCCCTGGCTCTGAAGCCGGCCTGCAGCATCAACGGTGAAAGAAGAGGTGTCCCCGACCCATTCCGGATTCATACGCAGATCGCCGTCGGAGAAATTCTCGTTCAGCTGCGCAAAAATCTGTAGTGGAAAGATCAGGAAAATCAATAGCTGGTTAATTTTCATGATGTGAGAAAAATCGTTCAAAAATAACAATTAATTGGTTAGATTTGCACCCTTGGAATAATATTATAAAACCTAAAGATTATCAAATATGAAAGTAGCAGTAGTTGGAGCGACAGGACTGGTTGGCGGAGAGATGCTGAAAGTGCTCGCTGAGAGAAATTTTCAGATCTCGGAATTAATTCCGGTTGCTTCGGAAAAATCAGTGGGAAGTACAGTCAGCTTTAAAGGTAAGGATTACAAGGTAGTGGGAATGGAAACTGCCATCGGCATGAAGCCGGCCATTGCTATTTTCTCTGCAGGCGGCGGAACTTCGACAGAATGGGCTCCTAAATTCGCAGAAGTTGGTACCACGGTCATCGATAACTCATCCGCATGGAGAATGGACCCGACTAAAAAGCTGGTGGTTCCTGAGATCAATGCGTCAACCTTGACTAAATCGGACAAGATCATTGCCAATCCGAACTGTTCTACCATTCAGATGGTGGTGGCCTTGAATCCCCTGCACAAGAAATATAAAATTAAAAGAATTGTAGTGTCTACCTATCAGTCGGTAACCGGCACCGGTAAAAAAGCCGTTGATCAGCTGATGGATGAAAGAAAAGGAGTGGAAGGTGCGAAAGCTTATCCGTACAGAATAGATCTGAATGTAATCCCTCACATCGATGTCTTCCTGGATAACGGTTACACCAAAGAAGAAATGAAGATGGTGAAAGAGACCAAGAAGATCATGGGAGATGATTCCATCCAGGTGACTGCCACAACCGTCCGGATACCGGTAATGGGCGGCCATTCCGAATCAGTGAATGTGGAATTTGAAAGGGAATTTGAACTGAAGGATGTTACCGAGCTGCTTTCCAAAGCCGAAGGGGTAATTCTGGAAGACGATGTAAAGAATCTGAAATACCCGATGCCGATGAATTCGCACAACCGCGACGAAGTGTTTGTTGGAAGGCTCCGCAGGGATGAAAGCCAGCCTAAAACCCTAAACA
>JBJMLY010000420.1:0-3545 GCA_045805025.1 Cytophagaceae bacterium
CCTGTTCATAGATTTCTTCCAGGGAAACTTCCCGCACATAACTATCTGAAAAACCATTCCGATATTTGTCGTACGCGATGACCGTGCATTGAAATGAGCTTAAACGCTCAGCCAGCGCTTTTCCCATAAAACCGTAACCGATCAGAGCGATGGTTTTTCCTTTCAATTCATATCCTCTGTTGCCTTCCCTGTCCCAGATACCTTTTCGTACCTGCAGATCGGCTATATGAATTTTATTGAGCAGATTCAGCATCAGGCCGATTCCGTGCTCGGCCAAGGCGTCCCTGTTCCCTTCCGGAGCATTGATCAGCATAATCTTCCGTCTTTCGCATTCTTCTACATCGATCAGATCCATGCCTGCTCCTGCCCTGGCAATAAATTTCAGCTTTGAGGCTTTAGACAAAATCTCCTGATCCATGGCCGTTTTACTGCGAACAATAATCCCTTCATAATTCTGAATGATGTCCAGGATTTCCTTGCGCGTAATACCGGGACGATAATCGTGCTTCACGGAAATCTGCTCCAGCAGAGGAATGATGGAGTGATGCATTTCGTCTACTATCAGGCAATGCATCATAACCTAGAGATGATAAAGCGTATGTGCCACCAGAAAATAAATACCAAGCCCGAGCAGATCATTGGCTGTCGTGATGAAAGGTCCCGACGCAATCGCCGGATTTACTCCGGTCTTATCAAGAATAAGCGGGGTGATCGTTCCCATGAAGGAAGAAAGTATGACGACGCTCAGCAAAGCGATCGAAACGACAATGGCCAGCCTGGTCTCTTCTCCGATCCCCATATTGATCAGAAATACCAGCGAAGAAATAGCAATACCATTGATCACAGCGACCAGAAATCCTTTGAAAAGCTTCTGCGAATTAAAACTGCCGATACCTAATTTATTGGCAAGACTCTGAACGACTACAGAAGAAGACTGTATCCCCACATTACCGCCTGTAGCCGTAATGAGCGGAATGAAAAAAGCCATAGCGGGAATATTCGTAATATCCTTTTCAAACAAACCGATGAACCTGGCACCCAGAATTCCTCCCAGCATACCTACCAGGAGCCAGGGTAAACGCACCCGTGAGATTCTCCAGACGCTGGCATCCTCCTCCGTGCTGTCTGAAATACCGGCCATCATTTGAATATCCTGCTCGGCATTTTCGGTAATTACATCGACTACATCGTCGATGGTGATCCTTCCGAGAAGTTTACCGTGCACGTTTACGACGGGAATTGATTCAAGGTCGTACTTCTGCATGATCTCCGCTACTTCTTCGGCCTGACGGTACGATTCCACCGAAATGATATCGGAAGAATAAATATCGGCAATTCTGGTTTCATCATCGGCGAGCAGCATTTTTTTCAGGGAGACAATTCCAAGTAATTTATCGCTGTTATCGACTACGTATACTGAAAAGATCTTATCCACTTTTTTACTTTGGCGGCGGATCTCTTCGATACACTGGGTGATCGTCCAGTTTATATTTGCCTTAATAAGCTCCTTGGCCATCAGACCTCCCGCACAATCTTCTTCATAATGGAGCAGATCGCGGATGTGGTTGGCTTTCTCTCGGTTCGCGAGTTCCACAAGCTCAATCACTTCTTCCCGGATCTTGATAGGCTGCTCATTGATGATATCAACGGCGTCGTCGGAGTCTGTATAGCTAATATATTGGGCAAGCTCTTCCGGACTGAAAGCCCTCAGAAATTTTTTACGCACATCCTCATCCAGGCTGCTAATGATCTCCGCACCCATTTCCTTATTCACCAGGTTCAGTACATAGCGTGATTCCTCCGTATCCAGCTCCTGCAATATTCCCGAAATATCGGCGGCATGAAGGTCTTCCATCTTTTCACGGATAAACACGTCGTCATGCCTCAGAATCGCTTCCTGAATGCTGTGAATAAAATCCTGTGTTACTTCAAATTCCATGATCAGTAATTTCAGGGCTGAATTTTATGGGTTAAATAAATAAAATCTTCTACGGAAAGCTGCTCTGCTCTTTTATCAAAGATGGCCTCACTCGCGGTATCTGCAGGCAAATTAAAGCTTTTTAAAGCATTGCGCAATGTCTTGCGCCTGTTTTGAAAGCCCTGCTTGACCACTTTAAAAAACCATTCTTCACTACAGTCCAGAGACACTCTTCCGTTTCTTTTCAGCCTGATAACCCCTGACTTCACCTTTGGTTCGGGATGAAAGACATGAGGCTCTACCGTGAAAAGGTATTCCAGTTCATAAAATGCCTGCAGAAAAACGCTCAGTATTCCATATGCTTTGTTGCCGGGTGGCGAAGCGATCCTTTGCGCCACTTCTTTCTGAAGCATGCAAACCACTTCCGGAACATGATCACGGTCTTTCAGAATTTTAAAAAATATCTGGGAGGAAATATTGTATGGAAAATTACCGATGATAGCCACAGGCTCCGGAAAAAATGCTTTCAGATCCATGCGAAGAAAATCTCCTTCGATAATCCGGCCCGAAAGCTCTGTCCATTTATTTTTAAGGTATGCGACCGATTCACGATCAATTTCATTGACATACGTGGTAAAAGCTGTTTTTTTCAGCAAAAACTGGGTAAGAACCCCCATTCCAGGACCAATTTCAAGAATTGTCTTATAATTACCATGATTGGTCAGCGAATCGACGATATCCGACGCTATAGACTCGTCTTTCAAAAAGTGCTGACCCAGGAATTTCTTTGCTTTTACAGGTCTCATTCATACAAAACTAGTCACACCGTTTACCTTTTCCTATCAAAAAGTATATATGTATGTATAATCAATAATTGCATTTTCTAATAAGTTTTTTTAGGTCAATTGTAAATATTAGGGTTTAAAAATAGTCCCAGCTCCTGCGGGACTATTTTTTTTATGCCTTGAATAAATAATGATAACTTGCCGGCCTTATTTTCACCGGAATGAAGGCAATTGTAAAACAGGCAAAAAACATATCAGACAAATCAGATCTGATTATTCTCACCGACAAAGATTCTGACCTGAAAGGGATCCTGAAGAACAAAGAAGAAATTGATTACGTCAGAGCCAGGATTGCTGCAGAATACATCGCATACATTAATCAGCTCAGCAGAACCATTTTTTTTGTACGCACCAAAACCTCGGAAAAGCCGGGCGTACAAAAGGAAAATTTCCGCAGAGCAGGCTTTGAATTATCAGAGCTGCTGAAAAAAGAGAAAATCGTCAACGTGCAAGTGGTATCCTTTTTAAAAGATACGGCATCAACCCTGGACTTTACAGAAGGCCTGCTTCTGTCCTCCTATCAGTTCCTGAAATACAAAACCAAAAAAAAGGAAGATGGCCTTTCCCGGGTGGAAGTAGTCGCAGATATAAATCCCAGGGATCTCGAAGAATTAAATAACCTGGTCAAAGCAACGTGTATCGCGAGAGACCTCGTCAATGAGCCGGTGGTTTTCTTAACGGCTGTACAGCTGAGTAAAGAAATTGAAAAGCTTGGCAAGGAAGCTGGCTTTAAAACAGAGATTCTCGGGAAAGAAAAAATTAAAATACTCGGTATGGGCGGA
>JBJMLY010000421.1:0-5928 GCA_045805025.1 Cytophagaceae bacterium
CTTGGGTGTAACGCTGGCAAGGATCACTACGCCGTTTTTAGCTACCGCATGGCAGGCATCCAGCACATTGGGCGAATACCCGGAAGCCTCAAGGACGATGTCATAAGCGCCGAATTTTTCTGCTGCCTGCATGATACTGGTTTCTTTGACAGGGTAATAGGTTGCTCCGATTTCTGTAAGAAGATCTGATTTCATATTAGGCTTAGGCTCCAGACTGAATACGTCGGTCTCCAGTCTTTCCAGTCTGAATTTCCAGGCCGCCAGCATTCCCAGAGGTCCTGCGCCGAGCACGGCTGCCCGTTTCGGTCTCCAGATCCCCATCCTTCTCTGAATATCGATGGTATGTTCATATGCTTTTGTGACGATGGAGACAGGCTCGGTCATTACACCCAGATCGGCAAATTCATCGGGCACTACGACCAGGTAATCGGGTCTTTCTACATAGTATTCGGTGAAATATCCGTGAAGAAGATTAATGCCTCTTTCAAAATAAACAGCGTCGGCTGACATATCCTGCATGCCCAGGTTGTCGTAGAATGATTTTCCCGGTCTTCTCACGGTGGCTACCACAAAATCTCCTTTTTTTACTTCTTTGACATTGGGACCTACTTCTTCCACGATGCCGAACGATTCGTGTCCGATGATCAGGTAATCATCGCCGGCTGGTGCATTACCATATTCTCCTTTATCAATATCGCGGTCGGTGCCGTCAAGAGCTACTTTTAAAACTTTGACCAGTACGCCTCTTCCATCGGGTATGTCAGAGACTTTTGGCCTAGGTACATCTCTGAGGTGCACTGAATTTTTATTCCCTGGTTTTACTGCAATTGCTTTCATGAAGTTTAATAAGTTAAAGGTTTAGGTCTTACGATATTTCAGGATATAAAAAATAATCCCCGGCAAAAGCTTGCCAGGGATATCTTAAAAAATTTAGTCTTTGAGAAAGTCGCCTACGCGGCTCGTATGTCTGATTTTTTTGATATAATCGTCTTTGCCGAAAGGATGGCCGCCAAATCCGTTTCTCATCATGGCGATGGCTCTGGCCCAGTTCTTTTTCTCGTCTCTGGATGCCAGCAGCTGAACTACAGAAAGCGAGATGACCGGTGCCGCCACTTCCATGTGAAGGGCATCGTTTACCAGCCAGTTCACTTCTCCTGTATCTTCTACATACGATGGTATTTTCTCCATACCGTCTTTATCCCTGTATGCTTTTTCCATAAGTTCCATCAGCCATGATCTGACGACCGAACCGTGGTTCCAGCAGGTTAAGATATTTTTGATATCAAGATCTTCTCTGAAATTTTCCAGCAGGTCCATGCCTTCTCCGATCGCCTGAAGCATGCCGAATTCAATGCCGTTATGCACCAGCTTCGTGAAGTGGCCCGATCCGGGTGCTCCTGCGTGAACGTATCCGTCGGCTACCGCCAGTTTTTTCAGGATAGGCTCTACCAGGGCAACGGCTTCTTTGTCGCCGCCGATCATAAAGCATGCGCCATGTCTGGCTCCGTTTACGCCTCCGCTTGTTCCGCAGTCGATAAACTGTATGCCTTTTTCCTTAAGTCTTCTGTATCTTCTGATAGAGTCGCCCCAGTATGAGTTACCGGCGTCGACAATGATGTCACCTTTTTGAAAATGGCTGCTGAGGTCATCGATGATGGTATCGATGATCGGACCTGCACCGACATAGATCAGAGCGACTCTTGGGCCTGTTAAATTGGCTGCCAGGTCTTTTGCCGTGCTTACTTTGGTGATTTTTGATGATTTTAATTCAGGACTTAAATCTGATTTGTCGAGACCGACAACGCTGAAGCCTTTTTCCATGGCCTGAAGGGCTAGATTGCCGCCCATCTTTCCCAAGCCGATAATTCCAAATTTTTGAACTGTAGCCATAATTATATGTGATTAGTTTAAAGGTTTCATAAATGCTCTGGCAGGAGCGCCGTCGGCTCCTTTTAATTTGATCGGCATGCACAGCAGCTCATATTTCCCTGGCTTGATATCTTTCAGGTACAAGCCTTCGATGATCCACATACCTTCGTTAAGCATAAAGTTGTGCACTTCCACCCCGTTCTTCATTCCTCCGACAGACAGGTAATCGATTCCAACCGTCATGATTTTCTTTTTGGCCAGGTATTCGGCTGCCTCGCTGGAGAAGCACACAAACTCCGTGTTAAAGGGCTTACTGAACCATTCGTACGATGAGTTGGGAGTTTTAAAGATGATCTTATCCCCTTTCTGAATATCGAAATCTTTAATCTCGGCTACTTTAATGCTTTCCTTGTCTTTAATTTCAAAGACTTTCACCACACCGGTGGTGGATTCCAGGGGCCAGTCTGACATCGTTTTACCGTTTTTTACAAAATGGCGTGGAGAATCCATGTGGGTGCCGGTATGAGCGCTGAGAGAAAGCTGAGTGACGTTGCAGACCTTGCCCAGATTCATATCGGCAAATTTTGAAATGTTTAAGGTAGGGTCTCCGGGCCAGGTTGGAAGTTCAGGACACAAATCAACAGAAACATCAATCCAGGAATTATCAGCCATAAAAATGCAGTTAAGGGGTTACTCTTATATCAAGTGAATTCTAAAGTAAATAATTTATTCAGAAAAGAAATATATTTTTCAAAAAATAAGGCCTGAGAAAAGAGAAAAAAGGCGTTATTATAACTAAATCCGTCTGCAGGGGTTAATAATGCATGAAAATCCCTCAATATCCCAGATTTTTATATGCACTGGGTTTCATTCATTCCATGTATTTTATGGCTATAGGTATATGGCCCGTAATCGATCTGAACAGCTTTGTTTTCTTCACCGGACCGAAAACCGATATATGGATGGCAAAAGCCCTGGGCCTGCTTATGACACTGACGGGTATTCTTGTCATTTCTGCCACAATCAGAAATAAACTGATTATGGAGCTGATCCTGCTGATTATTTTTTCGGCAGCGGTATTGGCTGGCGTAGAATTTTATTATGGCTGGAACGATCTGATTCCTGAAATCTATTTGCTTGACGCGACTGCGGAATTCTTTTTTATACTCTGCTGGCTGCTATTGCTGCTGACTAAGCCGCGAACAAAAAAAGCGATTAGTCAATAGTCATTGGTAATTAGTTTTGCGAATAACAAATGACTATTGACTAATGACGGCTTATTTAGAAATGCATAAATTTAAATAAATTCTAAACAAAAGAATGTTACCCCTGTTCTTTCTATAAGGATCAGCTAAAAAGATCATATGAAAAAGAAAGAGACCAGGATCGTTGATATATCCAAAGCGTGGGAAAAGTATAAAGAAGAAAGCAATGTCGGGCAGAGTGATCAGAAGGTCATTTCCGGGTTTTCAGAAATAGATGCGTGTGAAGTGGTGGTCTACAATAATCGTAAATACCTCAGAAGAAAAAAGAAAGCTTCATAGTTGACTATGGAGTTCATTCAATCTTTCGCTAAATTGCTTTGAAATCAGATCGATGGAAAAGAATTATAAAAATTGTCAATCCTGCGGCATGCCTCTCGGGAAAGACATCAAAGGCGGAGGAACGAATGCTGATGGCAGCAAAAGCAAAGTCTATTGCAGCCACTGTTACGAAGATGGAAAATTTACCCTTCCCCACATTACGGCCGAAGAGATGAAAGCAAGGGTTAAAGAAAAGATAAAATCAATGGGGTTTCCAGGCTTTATAGCAGGCTTCTTTACAAAAGGAATACCGAAACTTAAAAGGTGGTCTGAGTAAGACCCTTATAAAAAGAAAAGACCCCGCAATTGCGGGGTCTTTCTATTAACACTCACTTCATTCATTAAGCAAGCTCAGATACATACTTCCTTCTGCTGTTCGTTGTCGGCAATATGGCGACGGCTGCAGGAGCGCTGACGAAGACAGAACCTTTACCGGCTCCATATGGAGCACTGAAAGCCAGTCCTTCGGTTGCTTTTGTGACAGCGAATGTCACCGCTACAGGAGACTTGATGTCATCGCTGATTGCTTTGAGCAATGAGGTGTTATCCTTCGTATCCTGAGAAAGTTCCCAGATCATGATACCTCCTGCCTGCTGAAGGGCCAGGGATGTTTTCTTCTGCATGGTAGCGATACCGTTGTAGTCGGTTCCTCCGGCATTGTCTTTATAAGGTGCCTGGGAATCCTGAGCTACCAGTGAAGCATAGCTTGATCCGTTATTACCATAGAACGGAACACCGATCATGATTTTGGATTTGGTCACTCCACGTCCTGCCCAGTACTGGATAGACGCTACAGCTTCCTGATAAGAAGAGTGCGGAGTACCGGCATCGTATGCCATAATATTCAGCAAGTCAACATATCCGAACACAGAGCTGAGAATTCCACCGCCTTGCGAGCCTTTGTCTACGACAGCAGCACTCAGGATTTTACCTTTTGCATGCAGCGCATTTCCAAGTTCAGCCATAAATGCGGCGTAATTCGTGGCAGATTGTCCTGGATCCGGATATTCCCAGTCAATGTCAATCCCATCCAGGTTATACTTGGTGCATAGATTCACGGCGTTATTTACAAATTGAGTTCTTGCGCTGGCGTTGCCTGCCATGCTTTCGAACTGGCTATCGTCTCCGTTATTCCATCCACCTACTGCTACACTCACTTTTACATTTTTAGAATGTGCTGTACTCACCAGGCTTTGCAACATGGCAGGATCGCCACCTGAAATTCCGCCAGATGCAGAAGGGGTCATGAAGGCATATATGATGTGCGTAAGCTTATCATATTGCACCTGATTAACCTGTCCTGACCAGTCAGCAAAATAACCCACTACTTTAAATCCTGAGCTGCTTACAGGAGGTACCGGCGTTGGAGTCGGAGTCGGAGTCGGTGTAGGCGTTGGAACTGGAACTGGAACTGGAACCGGCGTTGGAACTGGTACAGGTTTTGGCGTCGGTGTAGGTACTGGTGTCGGAGTCGGTGTCGGCACTGGTTTTGGTGTCGGAGTTGGCGTTGGAACTGGTGCCGGTGTTGTCGGAGCTGTTGCATATAATTGCATCAGCAAACCTGCGCCACCAAAGGCTTCCAATTGAGCTTTACCAAGGCTGCTGATTTCAGACAGTCTTCTTCCATAGCCATTTCCTGAATTGGGGAAGACGATATAAATCAGGTCTGCGTTTTTGGTTCCGCCGTTTTTAGCGCTTGAGCTAATGCCACTCTTGGCAGCCGCGTTGATGGAAGATTCTCCCAATACGCCTTCAGCTCCCTGGTCTGCATAAATTGCATAGCTGACAGCGCCTGTCTTTTTATTGACGATGGCTGCAAGGTCACCTATTTTAGCTTTTGATGCCAGAGACGGAGGCAGAACGATATAAGGAACTGCTTCTGCATTGATGTAAGCTCTTGGATCCTTTGACGTTCTGTTTCTATTCGTAAGAGCCGTCATCGAAATGTAATAACCAGGAGCAGGATCGTTTCCAGACTGGATTAAAGGCTTGCCGTTAGGTTGTCCGTTATCAGTAATAAGAGACCACCAGTTGCCTGTTTTACCTGCATGGGAAAGATTATCCAGAGCCAGTGCATCGTTTGCATTATAGGCCTTTGGAGCTCCGCATGCGGTTATACTCATTCCAGCATTATAAAAGAAGGCTGATTTTCCGGCAATACTATACACGGCTGTAGTTCCTTCAGTAGCTATTTTATTCTTGGTAACGTTCACCGCTTGTGCGGAATAGGTCGCAGGAGACAATACTTGATCAGGGGCGTTGTTCGCCACTTCATCCTGTTCCTGTATTGTTGAATTAGACCCATTGTTTTGGGAAACCTGTGCAGTCGAGCTTCCCGGCTTTACGTCTTCCTTCTTGCATGAGGAAAACCCTACAACGACTGCTAACGGCAGCCACTGCATCAATCTTCTAGCTTTGTTTTTCAATTGTTTTAAAATTTAGATTAGAAAATAATTGTGTACCGGGAACAATGCTA
>JBJMLY010000422.1:0-9259 GCA_045805025.1 Cytophagaceae bacterium
GGCTCCTGAAGGTGTAAGCTTGCTCTCCTTCCATCCTCCGGTCCAGCTGGCGCCGAATACGATGATGGAAGCCGTTTCCTCTTTGTCGGAAATAGACCAGTTGCAATGGCTGATTTTATATTTATCCAGGAAGTCGAACCATACCCGGGTTGAATCGAGGCTCAGATTTCCATTGCCGGAAGCATCGCAGGTGCCGTATTCGGTGACGAATATAGGAAGCCCTTTGTCGATGGCAGCTTTTGCGTCATCTCTGAGCCATTGTCCGTGTGTACCCGCATAAAAGTGAAGGGTATACATAATATTCGGCTCTTTAATAGGATCGGCAGCTGCTTCGCTTACCATCTGCGACCATTGCCTCGTTCCGCATATAATGATATTATCAGGATCGTATTGTCTGATGGCTTTAATTACTTCTTCGGAATAGGGTTTAAGATCGTCAGACCAGCTGACATCCTGTAATGGCTCATTATAAATCTCATAGATCACATTAGGATACTGGCCGTATTTCTGGGCCATTTCGGAAAAGAATTTTTTAGCCGCATGCACATCGGTATGTGCCTGATGGCTGTGGTAATCGATGATTACATAAATTCCCAGATCGATCGCTGCTTTCACAACGATTTTTACCTTGTCTTTGGCATCATATGGCTGATCCAGGTATCCTCCATGATCTACGCCCATGGCTGCACGTACCACAGTGCATTTCCAGTCGTCCCTGAGCCATTTTACAGTGCCTGAATTATAATATTGTCCCATCCATTGATGCCAGAAAAAAGACATTCCTCTGAGCTGAACAGTGTCGCCGTTTTGTCCCATCAGCCAGGGACCTTTCACCGACAACTGCCCATACTTTTCTACAATGGTTGATTGTCCGGAAGCAGACAAACTGAATAACGCTATGAACCCAAGCGCCGCAAATACCGATCTTCTTTTCATTCGAATTTAAAATTTATTGAAGGCGTACAAAAAACATGCCTCTATCGTGTGTATTGATCAAATTTAGGCTAAAAAGTCAAGAACTGCCAGAGAAATGATATTCAGAAATTACATGTTTTTGTCATCCTATGCGTAAGAAGGGACCTTACTCTTTACATTTCGAATTCAAAACTCAAATTCAAAACTCAAAATTAAGTTTATCGGCTAGCGGTTATAAGTCCTTACCCACTCTCTCAGCCTTTCCTCATGGGCGTTTTTGATCTGTCCGGGCAACAGTCGCCATAACCAGTTCTTATCGGTGGATGCCGGAATGTTCATACGGGAACCTTCATCCAGGCCAAGCACGTCCTGCATAGGTAGCATAGCTGTTTTAGCCACCGAGGCATAAGCAAGCCTGCCCAGAATTTCATGGATATTCTTCTCCTTCGGTTTGAGGCCTGTGTAACGCTCAAGGTTCCGGCGCTCCAGTTTGCCGGCACTTTGCCGGAACCATCCGACTGTCGTATTGTTATCGTGAGTTCCTGTGTAAGCCACGTAATTGGTTTCATGGTTGTGTGGGACATAGATCGAACGTGGCATATCTTCGCTGAAAGCGAACTGCAGAACTTTCATGCCAGGCAACTGAAGTTCGTCTCTTAGCTTATGCACCAGGGGGTTAATATCGCCCAGATCCTCGGCAATAAAAGCTTGCTTACCCAGAGAAGCTTCCAGCGCTTTGAAAAAATCAATTCCAGGTCCTAATTTCCACCTACCGTTGATGGCAGTACGCTCCCCTGCAGGTACTTCCCAGTAATCGGCAAATGCCCTGAAGTGGTCAAGCCTCAGTACATCGTAAAGCTCCATATTCTTTTTGATCCTGCTGATCCACCAGTCATACTTCCTTTCTTTTAAAACGTCCCATTTAAAGACGGGCATGCCCCAGAGCTGCCCGTCTGAATTGAAATAATCAGGGGGCACTCCGGCTACTCCGGTTATATTGCCTTCAGCATCGAGACTGAAAATTTCCGGATTAGCCCAGACGTCGGCCGAATCATAGCTTACGTAAAATGGAAGATCACCGAAAAACTGTATTCCCAGATTATTGACAAATTTCTTCAGATCCTTCCATTGCCTTGAAAACATAAACTGTAGCCACTTGATCTTTTCAATCGCTTCCGCGCAGCTGATATAAAATTCCCCCAGAGCATCTTTGTCCCGAAGCTTATATTTCTGAGGCCATTGAAACCATGGGGTTCCATGATGCTGCCTGAGCATTACGTATAATGTGAAATCATCAAGCCAGGATGCTTCCTGCTCGCAGAATTCTGCGAACTCTTTTTTTCGTATAGAATTACCGCTGAGAAAATTCTGAAATGCTTTTTCAAAAAGAACCTCCCGGACCTTCTCCGCTTCTCCGAAATCGGCTTCATACACGGGCAGACGGTACTTGTCCAGTAATTCCTTTTCCAGGAGCCCTTCTTCTACCATCAATTCCGGACTTAGCAAAAGTGTATTACCGGCCATGCCGGAAACCGAGCTATACGGAGAATGACCGTTGCCTGCTTCAGTGATATTCAGAGGCAGGATCTGCCAGAATTTTTGTCCGCTTCTGCTTAGAAATTCTGCAAATTTTCTGGCTTCGGGTCCAAAGTCTCCTGCTCCGAAATCAGAAGGAAGCGAGCTTATGTGCATTAATATTCCCGCACTGCGGCTCGTATCCGGCGATTCAAGCCTGAGTATTGCGAAGGGCATATTTTTAAATAGTTCTTTCACCTGAAGAACACCTTCATTGCTTTTGCGGGAGCCGAAGAGTAAATCTGTGCCTTCCTGCGGCGCCTCCTGAGGGAGAAGAATCCTGGTATCTTTCCAGTCTATAGAGAAAACATCTTTCTTTGATTTGGAAGCGATGACTTCCGGATGCAAAGGAACAGCCAGAACCAGCCATGTTCCCTTAAACCGGCGTGCAAAGGCAAATACGTGTTCCTGGAATTTTCCTTCGGCCTTCAGTGGAATATATTGTCCCTCCAGAAACAGCTGTGAATCTTCCTTTCGCAAATGAAGCATGCACTGTGTAAGCCAAAGCTTGATCCTTCCATCGGACCTGCTCTTCCATAAACTATGAATAAATTCCAGGCTAATGGTTTCTCCGGAAAATTCTTCAAGGAATTGCATCCGTTTCTGGTAATCTACCAGTCTTCGGTTGTCAGGATCCACCATGCTCAGATCCCAGAGCTCACAGCCCTGGTAAAGATCTGGTATGCCCGGACAAGTATATTTTAAAACAATTTTTGCCAGGGAATTCAGGATTCCGAAGTCGGATACTTTCCTGTGAAATTTCTGGAAGCTCTTCCAGAACGGTTTCCTTTTATCCAGTAAGGCCAGGGCAAATTCCTGAAATCCATTTTCGTATTCCGTATTCGGTTTAGTCCATGATGAATTATTTTTGCCTTCTCTCAGGGCTTTGGAAAGCCATGCTTTCAAGCGCTCCGGATAATCGGCTTCGTCCTTTTCCTCCAACGGGAATGTGCCGATAAGCCCCTGATATAAAAAATATTCGTCGTTCGGGTCGGGAATTCCGTTTTTCTTAAGTCCGGTGTTCATTGCATGCCATTCCTGTACCAGCATGATCCATTCTTCGGCCAGACCAGCCAGGGCACTTAGCCTTGCGTTTACGTCCTCTCCTCGCTTTGTATCGTGGGTAGCGCTGGCATTCATCGATAAAGGCCATTGCTGCTGCCGGCGGATCATTGTCTTGTGAAATTCATCCGCAGAAATTCCGAAGTTCTCCGGAGAATCTCCCACTTCGTTATTACAGGTAAAGCGGTTGAAGGTATACATCAGTGTGTCTTCCACTCCTTTTGCCATCAGAGGTCCACTGAATTGCATCAGACGCTGGTAGAAGCTAAGGGCTTTCCGACTATATTCCTGATCCTTCCCGGTATGATCTCCCGTCAATGTCTGCTCCAACAGAAGTATTCCGTCAAGTATTTCTGATTTTTCCTTTTTAATCGTACTGAAAATGGAAGTCAATACGTTTCGCTGTTCGGCCTCCAGCGGAAATTGATTTCCATAAAAACGATAGACAGGGAATTCGATCAGAAATGCGGCAATGGCTTTTTTGAGTATATCATTTGGAACATTATTTGAAATTTCCGCCAGCCCTGAATTGATAAACAGGTGAACAAGATTATCCAGCTCTCCTGCCATGTGTCCATGCAGGATCAGCGATTTCTTTTCCCTGATCTGCTCCTGAACCGATTTTTTATTGTCTGTCAGATTTTGATAGAATTCGGTCAGAAGAGACTCGCTTTTTTTATGGATCTGCAGGTTATTCAGCAGGGCCAGAAAATCATAGCCTGTATTTCCTTCAAGTGGCCAGACCGGAAGTTCTTCGTTTCTGGCCAGAATTTTTTCGGCAACGATATACGTTTCAGATCCGGCTAAATTTCTTAATCTCTCCAGGTATTCTGCGGGATCGTAAAGTCCGTCAATATGGTCAATCCTTAATCCCTGGATCAATCCCTGGTCAAGCATTGTTTTTATGTAGCGATGGTATTTTTCAAAAACTTCTTCACATTGAATATTCAGACAAATCAGGCCGTTGATCGTAAAGAAACGCCGGTAGTTAATTCGTCGGTCTGTTTCCTGCCAGTGACATAAATGATAGTGTTGGTCGTTGCAAAGCTTCAGCAGCTTTGCAGGCGACTCGTGTATGCTCCTAAAACACGCTTCCATCGATGTCCTGATGTCCGGATCCTGCATGAGTGAGATTAGTTGCTTTTTGATTTCACTCCATTCTTCCCGGTAGGTATGATGCTCTTCCACATGGTGCAGCTGGTCTATTTCTTTGATCAGTTGCGTAATAGATTCCGGAGGATTTACCGCACAGCTTAGCACAGAAATGTATGATTCAGGTCTGAGGGGAAACAGATGCGAGTAATACCTGAATACGAATCCTGATCCATTGAATTCAATTCTGATTTCACCATTTCTTACCAGCTCTTCCAGAGCCGATCCCATAAACGGAACCATGAGGCGGCCTTCAAATAAGTCCTCAGTATGGATAATGTCAAAGAAATTGCTGTATGAAGAGTGGATTCCCAACTCCATGACATCCATCAGCCAGGTATTACCTGGATGAAAAGCCATATGGTTGGGAACGATATCCTGGAGCCAGGCCATTCCGTTTTCACGAAGCATCTCACTGATCTTTCTGAACTGTTCTTCGGTGCCGATCTCAGGATTGATCCGCTCAGGGTTGATGCCGTCATAACCGTGCATGCTTCCTGGTGAAGCCTCCAGAACCGGTGAGGCATAAATGGTTTTTACACCAAGCCTGCTAAGGTATTGGATAATTTCAATCAGCCGGTCGAAGTTAAAATCTTTGTGAAGCTGAACTCGATAAGTGGATACCGGATTAAGCATAATTATTTCGAATAGATAATCAGGGATTCTGGTTGAATAAGAATGGTTTCTGCCTGACGGATAAAATCAGGTGCCGCCGCCGGACCTTTCCATTTCGGATCTGCCGAATCGATCAGCTTCCACCAGTCATGTCCGAATGCGGGCATTTTGAACAACTGCTGATCCCTGGAAAAGTTCATAACAATCAGTACGTGTTTATCTTCATGCCAGCGATGCAGCATAATCATATTCTGCATTTCAAGCAGCTGGACATTCATTTGCCGGCGGTTTAAATTTTTTAGCGCCGGATGGTTTTTGCGTAAAGAGATCAAAGCTTTGTAATAGGCCAGCATCGTGCTGTGCGGTTCTTTGCCGGGCAGGTCCCACTGGAGCTTTGAGCGCAGGAATGTTTTCTCCGACTGTGGATCTGGCGCTTCGCCCAGGGCATGGAAAGCGGCAAACTCAGCCTTGCGTCCTTTACGGACTGCTTCCTGAAGTTCCGGATCGGTATGACTTACGAAATACAAAAATGGATTGCTTTCCGCCCACTCCTCTCCCATAAATAACATCGGTAAAAAAGGACTTGCGATTACTGCTCCGGCCATTAGCTTCTGCATTTCAAAGCTAACGAGCTGACTGCTACGTTCGCCCAGCATCCTGTTTCCCACCTGATCATGGTTCTGGGAAAATACCACAAACTGCTGTCCGGGATTTTTATCGGCTTTGCTACCGAAAGTTTTATGACGATGAGGTGAATAAATGCCATCATATACGTAGGCGTCTTTATAGGCTTTGGCCAGATGCGCGATTCCTTCAAAATCGCAATAGTATCCATTTCTTTCCTGTCCTGCAGTGACGCGCAGTGCATGGTGAAACTCGTCGATCCATTGTGCATCCATGCCATAGCCCCCCTGATCCAATGGATTGATAAAGCGCACATCGTTAAGGTCAAGTTCTACGATCAGGTAGTGCTTGCGTCCTGAGGTTTTCATCAATTCATTTGCCTGCCTTTTCATTTCGCGGAGAATATGTTCCGGACTGAAATCGCGGATGGCGTGAACGGCATCCATACGGAGCGCGTCAATATGGAAATCACGGAACCACATCAATACATTTTCGGTAAAATATTTTCTGACGCCATCGCACCAGGCATCGTCGAAGTTGATGGCTTTACCCCAGGGAGTATGGTATTTGTCGGTGAAGTAAGGACCGAACTCACCAAGATAATTTCCTTCAGGACCTATGTGGTTATAGACTACGTCCAGGATCACTGCCAATCCTTTCTCATGGCAACGGTTGACCAGGTGCTGCAGGGCTTTTGCTCCGCCATAGGAATCCTGGGTGGCGAATGGATAAACGCCGTCATAGCCCCAGTTACGTCCCCCGGGAAATTGAGATACCGGCATGATCTCAATCGCGTTGATGCCAAGCTCTAGTAGGTAGTCCAGTTTCTCTTCGATGCCGCTGAAAGTTCCTTCCGGCGTGAATGTACCTGTGTGAAGCTCATAAATAATATATTCCTGCTGCGGAATGTTTTTCCAGGACGCATCACTCCATTGGAATTCATTCAGATTAATAGCCCGTGAAGGGCCGTGTACATCCTGAGGCTGACTTAGTGAGGCGGGGTCTGTTCTTTCTTTTTCTCCGTCAAGTACGAAAAGATAAAGGTCTTCAGGTTTTAGCAAAGAAGTAGTCGCACTCCAGTATCCGAAATTCTGTCTGATAAGAGGAATTTTTCTTTCATCCTTTAGGATCTTCAGTTCTGCACTTTTCGCGTAAGGAGCCCAGAGAGTAACTTCCGCTTCTCCGCTGCTGTTAAAATTCACACCAATAGCTCGCTGTATGAGTTCGGATTTCATAAGGCAATTTAAAAAATCGGATTTTTATATAATATAATAGATCTTCCCTGTACTCTCACTTCCTCGCAGGGTGCATAAGACCGCTCTTCCTCTCCTACAAAATTTTCAAATGTATCAATGACTTTCCTCCACTCGGCCCCATATTTTTCCGGAGGCAGTTTATAGAGAAGAGAATCGTGATAAGCATTGAATACAATATAGAAACTATCGTCGATAATCAGTTCTCCTTTAGGTCCTTTGGTTCGGATTCCTTTCCCATTTAAATAAACGCCGAGCGATTTGGCAAAATAATCATTCCAGTGTTCTTCCTGCATTTCGCTTCCGTCGGGCAGAAACCAGGCGATATCTTCCAGGCCAAGACCTTTGATCGGCTGTCCCTGAAACCAGCGGCGGCGGCAGAAGGCAGGATGATTTTTCCGAAAGAAAATAACTTTGCGCGTAAAGTCAAGCAAATTCCGGTCGGCCCATGGCCAGTTGAGCCATGAAATTTCATTGTCCTGGCAATAGGCGTTGTTGTTGCCATGCTGGGTACGGCTGATCTCATCGCCGCTGAGAAGCATGGGTACTCCTTGCGAGATAAACAGGGTCGTTATAAAGTTTCTTTTCTGGCGATCGCGCAGGTCTTTGATCCATTGATCTTCTGTATGTCCTTCGGCGCCGCAATTCCAGGAATTATTATGATTTTCTCCGTCGTTATTGTTCTCTCCATTTGCCTCATTGTGCTTTTCGTTATAGGCAACCAGGTCGTGCAGAGTGAAACCGTCGTGTGCGGTGATAAAATTAACGCTGGCTGTAGGCCTGCGGTTGTCATCACGGTAGAGATCGGAGCTTCCTGTAAAGCGTGCGGCGAATTCTGCCAGCATGCTATCGGCGCCACGCCAGAAATTTCTCATGTTGTCGCGGTACTTGCCGTTCCATTCCACCCATCCAGGAGGAAAATTCCCAACCTGATATCCTCCTTCACCGACATCCCATGGCTCGGCGATCAGCTTGGCCTGAGCGATAACCGGATCCTGATGTATGATGTCAAAAAATGCGCTTAGTCTGTCCACTTCGTGCAGCTCACGCGCCAGCGTGGAAGCCAGATCAAAGCGAAATCCGTCCACATGCATCTCTTCCACCCAATAGCGAAGGCTGTCCATGATAAGTCTTAGCACGTTCGGCAGGTTTACGTTAAGAGTATTACCCGTGCCCGTATAATCCATGTAATACCGCTTGTCATCCATGAGGCGATAGTAAGAACAGTTGTCGATTCCTTTCAGGGAGATCGTCGGTCCCATATGATTACCTTCTCCGGTATGGTTATATACTACGTCGATGATTACTTCGATACCTGCTTTATGCAGTTCCTTGACCATATTCTTGAATTCCACTACCTGCCCTCCCAGCACTCCGCTGCTGGAGTAGCGAACGTCGGGTGCAAAGAACCCGATGGTATTGTATCCCCAGTAATTGGTAAGTCCGCGGTCGGCAAGAAAGCCATCTGTAATAAACTGATGGATGGGCATCAGCTCAATAGCGGTAATTCCCAGCTTCTTCAGGTAATCTATGGCCACGGGATGTGCAATACCCGCATAAGTACCCCGGATGGCTTCAGGAATATCGGGATGGAGCTTTGTAAATCCCTTGACATGTGCTTCGTATATAATAGTCTTATGAAATGCATATTTGTGACGCGTATCTCCGGTCCAGTCGAAGGAAGTATCAACCACGACGGACTTGGGAATATAGGGGGCGCTGTCTTCCTGGCTGAAGCTAAGATCTTCATCGGGATTTCCAGGCTCATACCCACAAAGCGCCGCATTACCCTGAACTGTTCCCGCAATAGCCCTGGCATAGGGATCTATTAAAAGTTTATTAGGATTAAAGCGATGGCCTTGTGAAGGCTCATAAGGTCCATGTACGCGGTAACCATAAAGTTGCCCGGGTTTAAGGTCAGGAACATAGCCATGCCAGATCTGATGAGATTTTTCAGGAAGGAAAATTTTTGCAGACTCTTTCGGACTGTCGGGTGAATCGAAAAGACACAGTTCAACGCCGGTAGCATTGCTTGCATACAAGGCAAAATTGACTCCTTTCCC
>JBJMLY010000423.1:0-1988 GCA_045805025.1 Cytophagaceae bacterium
AGATAAATTTATTACAGCCAGCAGTATGACTTCCATTTCTTCCCGGACCGATTCAACAACCATCGGAAGAAGATTTTATCAGTTCAAGCCAGCCTTTAACATCATCGTGGATAAGCTTACACTACGTACAGGTCTGAATCTGGCATATGCCGACGATACGGTGGGAAACAAATTCCATATGTACCCAAGCATCAATGCCGACTATGCCCTGATCCCTCAGAGGCTGACCGCTTTTGCGGGTATTGACGGAGAAATGCAAAGGAATGTGCTCCGGTCATTTATCAGTCAGAATCCATACCTGAATTCCAACGTAGAGCTGCTGCACACCAATAAAACCTTCGAACTTTATGCGGGAGCTAAAGGAAATATCGCCGGAAAACTAAACTACAAGGCCCGCCTTGCGTATTTAACCTATAAAAACCTGTATTTCTTTAATAATTCGGTGAAAGACACCTCTAAATTCGATATCCTGTACGCCAAGGGGCCCAGCTCGGTCGTCAACCTGACGGGGGAGCTAAGCTATGAGCTGAGTCAGCGTTTCAGGCTTAGCATGGTAAGCAATTATTACAAATACAGCCTTAGTCCGGATACGCTAAAACCATGGCACAGACCCAGCTTCAGCAGCTCTCTGGTAGCCACTTATAATTTACGCGATAAGATATTCTTTAACCTGGATATTTATTATATTAGCGGATTAACAGGGAAAAATTATATCAGGAACCAGGAGCATAAGCTTCCCGATATCGTGGATCTCAATTTCAAGATCGATTACAGGATTTCGAAGGTTTTTTCAGCCTTCCTCGAGTTTAACAACATACTTGGAAAGAAATACCAGAGATACCTGTATTATCCCGTGAAGTCGGTCAACATGCTTGGCGGCCTTACGTATTCTTTTTAAGAGATGTTAGATAAATACATAAAAGAACTGCTGTTTGAACACGACTGTGTGATTTTGCCCGAATTCGGCGGCTTGATCACCCATTACGTGAGTGCGGATATCCATCCGATCACCAATAAATTTTCACCACCATTCAAAAAAGTGGCATTCAACGAGCAGATCAGGCTGAACGACGGTCTTCTGATCTCTACGCTGGCTTATCACGAAAACATGAGCACCGAAGAGGCGTCTCATGCTGTCAAGGTATGGATCGAAAAACTCAGGAATGACCTGAAGATCTATAACCTGTTTGTCCTTAAAGATATTGGTAAATTTTTTTACAATCCGGAGAACAGACTGGAGTTTGAGCCCGACAATACGATCAACTTTCTGGAAGAAAGTTTTGGACTGACTGAATTATTCTTTAAACCAATAGACCGTGATCAGAAAGTTATGAGTAAAGCGGATCAGAAGCAGGCACAGCAAAGGAAGCCTGCGACCAATGCCGAAAATAAGCTTAGCGGCGAAGATAAGAAAACAACAGTCAAAGAAGGAGTAAAAGCATGGATGATCCTTGTTCCTATCGTATTACTGCTGGCAGGCGGAGGCGGTGCTTACCTGGTCAGGAATGGCAATGTTTCTCTTGGCGGCATCAATCCTTTCGGAATTTTTGGTAAGGAAGATAAACAGGAGATTACTCAGACCACCTCTCCGGAAAACACACCCGATACTATTAACGATTCACAGACCCACGCCGATACCCTTCATACACTGAACCCATTCAGTGAAGACACAGTAAGCACCCCCGTCAAAGAAGAACCCATTCACGAAACTGCAATAAGCGGACAAAGCGGACGTTATTTTGTCGTAGTTGGTTCTTTTGTGAACAAGAAGAACGCTTTCAGGTTAAAACACAAAATCTCCAAGCAGGGAACCGATGCCACCATTATGGAACCGGGAGCAAAGAGCAAGTTTTATCTGGTCTCTGTAGCGGACTTTGACAACCAGGAAGAAGCTGTCAGCAAAATGAAAGAGCTGAGAGATTCTTTTGGCAATTCAATTTGGGTGAAGAAATTTTAAACAGGTAACACAATGACTTTTTTGAATTTAT
>JBJMLY010000424.1:0-4247 GCA_045805025.1 Cytophagaceae bacterium
AAATTAAATAAATTACATCATAAAAAATATAAGTTTGAACATACTACTGCATAAAACAGGCCTTGGTTTGATTATTTTGACCTATTCGTCCCTGTTTACCCCTCTAAAAGCGCAAAAGCATTACACGCAAAAAGGTATGGCAAGCTACTATGCAAAGGATTTTCAGGGCAAAAAAACCGCCTGCGGGGAAAAATTTGATATGAATCAGTTCACGGCTGCTCATAAAAAATTACCCTTCAATACGCTGGTTAAAGTAACTAATCTGAAAAATAATAAATCTGTCATTGTGAGGATCAACGATCGTGGTCCCTATTCCAATAAGCGCATCATTGACCTTTCAAAAGCTGCAGCATCCCGCATTGATCTTGTCAGAGCCGGGGTCGGCATGGTTAAAATCGAAGTTGTGGGCTCGGATGATTTTCAGACCAAGAAGAAGCCCGAAGAGCCTTGCATCGTAGATACTACTGATCTTTTTTACAATACGCTGAATGACTACAAAGCCGGCCATACTTATAATACCGAAGGTAAGATCTCGCCTGTTACCGGTTATACGATACAGATCGCTGCCCTGAACCAGATCGATCATACGACAGAGCTGGTGCAGAATCTTCATAAAGATCATATCAAAAATATTTATATCGACGTTCGCTTACTGAACCATAAGAAAATTTATAAAGTTTTAATCGGAGATTTTTCCGAGATTGAACCAGCACAGGACGAGCTGGAGAAGCTTACAAAAGCCGGGTATAATGGTTTTATCAAAAAAATGAAGGTAGAATGAAAATAGATGCGGGGCAGATCAGGCAATACGGCAATATCGAATTCCTGGCCAAACAAATGGTGGAAGGCTTCATTACCGGACTTCACAAATCACCTTACCATGGATTCTCGGTAGAGTTTGCTGAACACCGATTATATAATACCGGGGAAAGCACACGTCACATTGACTGGAAAGTCTATGCAAAAACAGATCGGCTTTATACCAAGAGGTATGAAGAAGAAACCAACCTTCGCTGTCAGATACTGATCGATACATCCTCGTCTATGTATTATCCTGAAAAGGATTATGGCAAAATCACCTTCAGCATCATGGCCGCTGCTTCGCTCGCCTATATGCTGCAAAATCAGCGAGATGCTGTAGGTATTTCGACCTTTTCAGAAACAGTAGAATTGCAGACTCCCATCAAATCAACGGCCAGCCATATTCATTCTGTTTTCCTTCAGCTGGAAAAGCTGCTTCAGACCGCTCCCAAAGAAAAAAAATCGGCGGTTGCTTCGATGATCCACCAGATCGCTGACAAAATCAACAAAAGATCTCTCGTTATTATCTTCAGCGACATGTTCGAAAATATACAGGACAGCGATGCCATCTTTTCTGCCCTTCAGCACCTGAAGCACAACAGGCATGAAGTGCTGCTTTTTCATGTAGTCGATGGAAAGACCGAAATGGATTTCGATTTCGAAGAAAGACCTTATGAATTTACCGACATAGAAAGTGGTGAAAAAATAAAGATCCAGCCATCCGAAGTAAAAGAGCATTACAAATCTTCCATCAATGCTTTCTTCAATGAACTGAAATTAAAATGCGGTCAGTATAAGATCGATTTCATTGTGGCCGACATTAACAAGAGTTATGATCAGATCCTCCTTCCCTACCTGATCAAGAGGACTAAAATGCGCTAGGCTTGCGAAGCATGAATACCGAGAGAACAGATTATATCAATATTCTTTTAATGATCGTATCGACGATCCTGGCATTCTATCTGCCTTTTGAACTGTTCCTGTTTTCATATGCCATACTGGGCCCCTTGCATTACCTGACAGAAATCGGATGGCTGCACCAAAGAAATTACTTTGCCACGGGAAAAAACGATTATTATATTCTGATCTTTCTGGGGCTCCTTATAACGCTTGCTCTGCTGGTGAATCAACCGCAGGAAACACAGTTTCTGATATCCCTGTTCGGATCAGATCCGCAGGCTATGCAAACCTGGGGGAAGTTTCTCGCCGAATGGTGTCCAGCCTTTGTTTTCATGGCCTTTGTCGTAGCTTTTGGAATGAGCTTCCTGAAAAAAAACATTCATAAAGTGCTCGTGATTATCATAGGTCTGATCTTGGCTGTGCTGCTTAAAGAAGTATCTTTTTATACGATTACATTCTCTGTCTTTTTTCCAACCATCGTTCACGTCTGGCTCTTTACGGGTATTTTCATGCTTGGGGGTGCTTTAAAGAGCCGGGAGTTTTCCGGACATCTTTCATTCATCGCATTTGTTCTATGCAGCTTCTGCTTCTTCCTGATCAGAAAAGGTCCCTCCTTTCAGCCGGTCAGCGAATACGTTCAACACAGCTTTATGCAGAGCAATTTCGGGTCGGTAAATACAGCTCTTTTCAATCTTATCTATGACAGCAAAAAGCCTCTTATTTTTGATTCACCCAAAGGTCTGATGATACAGCGATTCATTGCCTTTGCCTATACCTATCATTACCTGAACTGGTTCTCCAAAACCAATGTCATCCGCTGGCACCAGGTTCCTAAAAAATGGCTGATTACCGCGCTGGGATTATGGGCATCATCGATCGCTCTCTACATTTATGACTTCAAGATCGGATTTCTGGCTCTGTTCTTTTTAAGCATCATGCATGTTTTTCTTGAGTTTCCGCTTAATTACAAAAGCCTTGCCCAGATCAGGGATGCTATTTTCAAAAAACAGGAAAAAGCGATGTCCGGAAAATCAGCATAAAATACGATCTTGTTCTATTACAGTTTTATCATTTTCCTGCAACTTCAACATGCCTAAAACGAGATTTGTCAATACAAAATGGATCTTTATTATTTCTCTGATCGTCATCAGCATTACGATGCTTACGATCTATATCAGCGGATTGCATATTCACAGGAGCATTCGCGAAAATTCGCTGATCTATTTGTCCATTTTGTCGGTCTCATTCTTCCTTTTTATCTGCTGTGGATTATACTCGGGAATGAAATTGAAAGACGATGTAGGTAACTTAACCAGGCATATTAAGTTTACCGAACCAAGCGGCTATATGCCCGATCTGGGTCCAGCCGCTGAGGGTACCGGAGTTGCTGCGGAAGCAGGAGGTGATCCAGAAGGAATTCTCGGAGCCATTATTCTGTGGATCGTCGCTACAATTGCAATAATCATGCTCATCATATTCTTCGATACCATCGTGTGGGCAGGCATCATGCTTTTTCTGGCCATGCTCTATTGGATTTTCTTCAGAGCCTTAAGATTAGTATTCAAAAACTCCCGCAGTTGTAAAGGAGATTTAGTAAAATCTATTTCCTATGGAGCCGGATATACCATCCTATACTCTTCCTGGATTTATGGGATTATTTTCCTGTCAGGTCTCTAAGGATTTATTTTTAAAGTATTCGATATATTTAGCAATATCATTGTGATCTATATCGATGCCTGACAAATTTATATTCATTTCATCATCCTTAACTTTTATTATTAAAGAATAATATACACTATCACCGGAGTCGGTTTCTTTAATATAGGTACCCAAAATATCTATCCAGGCAAATTCTTTATATGATGCATTTTTTTTAATCAGTTCCCGCAATTTCAAATAATGAGGAGCAAAACTGATACCTTTTTTATTTATTATAATCTGAGGTTTTCTATCAAAAAAATGAACAGTAGAAAAAACCATCCAAAAACCAATGAAGGATAAAATAAAATACATAAAAAGCATATCGTAAATTTCTCTGTCACTTGCATCTCTTTTTAACTCAGAGATAAGCAAGGCAAAGAAAAGCATTGTAAAACCAATTGAAACTAATAGCCATGACAAGCACTTATTTTTTATTGCTATATCTCCAGCAGGGTGAGTTTTAAGCTGATTGAATTCCGATGTATCAATAATTCTATCCATGATGAAGGCTTTAAAATAGAATAGTCATTAAGAACTATCGTCCCTAGTGATCTGACAAAAACTCAGACCTTGGCATTTACAATCTCCAGTAAGCCTAAATAATCTTTGCCCTTGTTCTCGAATTCCACCTTTCTGATCAAAGCATCGATAACACCCTCCTCGTCCATCGAATAAAAGCCTTTGCCCATTTCACCGTCAAATTCAAGGCCGAATTGTCCATCCTTAAAACAGATATTCTCAGCTCCTTCATGGTTGCAGGTATATAATCCTCCTCCCTGCCTTAAGGAAACCAGAATGCTTGTTTTGAGCTCTTTAATTCTTTTTTCTTTTTCAGTCATACTGAT
>JBJMLY010000425.1:0-1583 GCA_045805025.1 Cytophagaceae bacterium
AATGTTTGGTTATGTAACCCAGCTTCGTTCTTTATCATCCGGACGTGCATCGTCAACAATGGAATTTTCTCACTATGCGCCAGCTCCAACCAGCATTGCTGAAGAGGTAATTGCCAAGAGCAAGGGCAAGGTTAATGCAGAGTAAACCTCCTGATTATATTTCATCCCGTGCCGCTTTATACGGCACGGGATTTTTGTTTATAAAATTTTAACCAAAAACAAAACTGCATGAAGATTTAGGCATTTGGTTTGTTTACATATACCATTCAATGCCCCGTTTTTAGGATCCCGTTTTTTGATCCGGCCGTTAGGCTTATGAAACACACCGTTATTAGGGTATTTGAATATGGGGCTCTCCGGAGCCCTTTTCTTTATCACAGATTCCTGATCACAGATTTCGCAGATTGTAATCACAGATTTTACAGATTCCAAATCACAGATTTCACAGATTCATGATCACAGATTTCACAGATTGATTTCTTATATCCTATTAAAAGCGGAATGATATGCTGCCTTTTAAAGGTCAGCTAGGTGGTGCGAGAAGCGCGCAGCTATTCCAGCGGATTTTTAAAACTATAATATAACCCACCTGCCGATCCTGCAACAGTAATCAGATAAAAAAGAAGACTGATTGCTACACCGAGTTGCGGATCGAGATGAAAAAAGTGAGCACCTTCTGCAAACACAACTTCTCTTGTACCGAGGCCTCCGCCAAGAGAAATAGGAAGCACGGATATGACAGCCGATGCCAGAAATATAAAAATCCATTCAGGTATCAACGGAAGCTGCAGACTCCGCAGAATAAAATAAATACAAATAACCTGGCAAAGTTGAACTACCAGTCCCCAGAAAAAAGTGGGCATAAAGCCTGGCAGAAAATCTTTGAAATAGCGGGCAACAAGCAAGTAAAAAAAACCAAAAGCCAAAATCGCCCCGGCAATAAGAAGGATTTCATAATTCCTGTTATTCAAAACAATTAATCCATATGCAACAAGGATGAAACCAAGTGCCAGCACACCACTGAACCTGTCCAGCAGGACAGCAGCAGATGTTTTCCGGTAGTCGGCATTGTATTTTCGTTTCAGAAGAATTACTTTATAGGCATCACCACTAATAGCACCGGGAAGAAAAAGATTATAGAACATTCCCAGCCAGTATAATTTTAAATTAGTGATTTCCGGAAGCTGCAGACTTATGTTCCGGAAATAAATATTCAATCTGATCGAAGAAAGAATTTTCGAAAAAATAAAGAAAAAAAGAGCCAGCAGCAGCCAGGTTAAATGGGCATGGCTGAAGACTGACAACGCTCTTGAAAAATCTATTTTTTTTGAAATATACCAGAAACAGAAAGCAGTAACGGCGAGCTTGAGAAATAATTTCAATAAACGCGTTTGCGTCTTTTCTTTTTTCTTTACATCATTACCCGCTGAAAACATTTCTAGATTTAACCGTGCAAGTAAATGCAATCCCATGAATAAAAAAATAACGTTCTTCTTTCTTTTCCTGTTTGCATGTTCAATTGCCTATTCACAGGGAACCGCTTTGAAAAAGGGAATGGTCATCAGGAAATCCACTAAAATTAA
>JBJMLY010000426.1:0-6714 GCA_045805025.1 Cytophagaceae bacterium
CAGAGTGGCGTCTACCAGTGCAAGCGGCGTAATCCGAATGGAAATCGATGGCAATAGCGCAACCGGCGCTGTCAGTATTCCCAATACAGGGGCATGGCAGACCTGGACTACCGTGAAGGTCTCAGGCATTGCGTTCCCTGCCGGCTCACATCAGCTGAGATTATTTATCGTTACAGGCGGGTTTAACCTGAACTCTGTCACAGTAGCGGCGCCGTCTGCAAACCCGGGCTTCTTACGAGCCAGCGGAAAAAATATCGTGAACGACAAAGGCAACTTCATCATCAAAGCGATCAACATCGGGGACTTTATGATCCAGGAAGGTTACATGATGAACCTGGGCGGATCACAGCATGTCTACCGTCAGAAGATTGCAGATATGATCGGTACAGCCGGCAGAGATCAATTCTATGCGAACTACTACAAGAATTTTATTACCAAGGCCGACATAGACAGTATTGCGAAGTGGGGATTCAATACCATACGTCTTCCACTGCACTACGAATTGTTTACGCCGCTTGGACAGCCCGATGTTTACCTGACTCAGGGCTTCGACATCATCGATAACATTCTCGGCTGGTGCAAGGCGAATAACATCTATGTAATTCTTGACCTTCATGCCGCCCCTGGCGGAGAGAACAGCGGCGACATCAGCGATTACGACGCGAGCAAACCTTCGCTCTGGGAAAGCGCGGCCAACAGAGACCAGACTGTAAAGCTCTGGGCAAAGCTGGCGCAGCGTTATGTCGGTGAGCAGTATGTCGGCGGCTACGACCTGATCAATGAAACGAACTGGACACTGGCAAACAACAATGCACTATTGGCTCAGCTGATGAAAGACATCACTGCTGCCATACGTCAGGTCGATAACAACCACATCGTTTATATTGAAGGAAACAGTTACGCCAACGACTACAACGGTCTTACTCCAAAGTGGGACAATAATATGGTGTACAGTTTCCATAAATACTGGAACGACGATTCTCAGGGCTCATTGAATTTTGTCCTGGCCATTCGCGACGGACAAAATGTGCCGATATGGATGGGAGAGTTTGGCGAAAACTCCAACCACTGGATTGCTAACGCAGTCAGTCTGATGGATGCGAACGGCATCGGATGGGCGATCTGGCCTTACAAGAAAATGTCCAGTGTGTCCTCGGTGAGCTCTTTCAAACAGCCTGCTAACTGGTCTGCCTTTGCCAACTATGTGAATGGAGGTGCTATGCCTTCGGCCGCGGCCGGGCAAGCGATCCTGAATGAGCTTCTGGAGAACATTAAGGTCAGCAACTGTGCGGTAAATAAAGGATACCTCTATGCCTTGTTCCAGCAGCCCGACAACAACAATACGATTCCTTATGGGAATCATGCCGTTGCTCTACCCGGAAGAGTGATCGCTGCGAATTATGATGAAGGAAAGAATGGGTATGCCTATAACGATGCAGCGTTTCAGAATACACAGTATGGTTCGACGGTTGGTTCAAGCACCAACTGGAACACCGGATGGTATTACAGAAACGATGGCGTTGATCTGCAATATTCAAATGCAGAAGCCGCGCCGACCGTGGGCTGGACAGAGAACAACGACTGGATGCAGTATACGGTGAACGTAAGTGCTTCGGGCTTGTATACAGTCAAGGTGAGGGTGGCAGGTAACGGCGGCTCTTTATCATTGTCATCGGATGGAGTCACGCTCATTAACAATGCAGCCATTCCGGGAACAGGTGGCTGGGATACATGGCAGACGGTAACGCTTGGCAGCATTAACCTTGCCGCTGGTAAACATACACTGAGGATGACCATTACTTCTGCCGGATATAACATCAGCTATTTTGACTTTGTATCTTCGGCTGCACGCATGGCAGGAAATACTTCCATGGACATAACAGTACTAAGCACCTATCCGAATCCTTTCATCAACCAGACCAATGTTCATGTGTTGATTCAGGAGGCAGGTGAAGTGTCGGTGAAAGTCTACGAAAAAACCGGTCAGCAAGTGGGAACGATTGCGGAAGGCTATATGGCGGCAGGCGATTATAATTTCTCCCTGGATGCCGGTAACCTGAAGCCCGATCTATACCTGATCAGGTTGACAATGAATGATAAAGTCTATACCCTTAAAATGGTGAAGACGGAATAGCAAGAGCAGTACAAATTTTACTGATCAGGGGATGTAGAACACAATGTTTTGTATCCCCTGATTTTTTATTTCGGTATAGAAACTCTACTATTATAATGTAAGAGGCGGCTCCTTCGAAGCATATTCCCACTTAATGATAAGCTTTTGACTTCGATCAAGGCCCCTAAAATGACCTCTTTGAACAATAAAAGGCCTTTCCGGTTTATCAGAAACCAGCCTTAATGCATTAATTTTTACAGGATCATGAAAATAATCCCCGCGAAGGAAGCGGACAATAAAGTCCATCTGCAGCTTTACCGGCAAATAGTTGAAAGCGTGAAGGATTATGCGATCATTTTTCTTGATCCGCAAGGCCACATAGAGCTATGGAATATAGGTGCTGAACACATCATTGGCTATAAAGCCAAAGAGATTGCCGGTAAACATTTTTCTACATTTTATACCAAAGAAGCAATTGACAATAATTTTCCTGCGTACGAGCTGAAGCATGCAAAAAAGGATGGACGGTTCGAAGACGAAGGCTGGAGGGTCAGGAAAGATGGAACCATGTTCTGGGCAAGCGTTATCGTTACCTCCGTGTACAACGAAACGGGAATTCTTTTGGGCTTTTCCAAAATAATACGGGACCTCACCGAAAGGAAAAATGCTGAAGAGGAAATCAGACGGAGTGAAGAGCGTAACAGACTGTTGGTGGAAGGAGTCAGGGATTATGCGATTTTCTTTCTTGATCCAAAGGGGAATGTCAGCTCATGGAACGAAGGCGCAAAAAAGATAAACGGTTATACTGCGAGTGAAATTATCGGGAAGCACTTTTCCATATTTTATACCGAAGAACTTAAGAAAAAGAAGTACCCTGAAATGGAACTGCGTGAGGCGGTTAAGCAAGGCCGTTTTGAAGACAAGGGCTGGCGTGTACGGAAAGATGGCTCTTTGTATTATGTGAATGTGATCATCACACCTGTTTATAACCACAAAAAAGAACTCATCGGTTTTTCAAAGATCACCCGGGATATGACCGAAAGCCGGGCCACGGAAGAAATGTTGCGCCGAAGCGAGGAGCGCAACAGGCTTCTGGTGGAAGCGGTAAAAGATTACGCGATTTTTATGCTGGATCCGAAAGGGAAAGTGGCATCGTGGAATTCAGGGGCGGAGCGTCTTAAAGGGTATACGAAAGAAGACATCATCGGAAAGCATTTTTCCATATTTTATCCCGAGGAAGCGAAGAAGAGAAAATATCCCGATTATGAATTGAAAATGGCGGCTAAGGATGGCCGCTACGAAGACGAAGGCTTGCGTGTCAAAAAGGACGGCAGCACGTTTTACGCCAATGTGATCATTACCGCTCTTCGTAATAAGGATAATGAACTGATTGGCTTTTCAAAAATCACCCGCGATCTTTCCGAACGTCGGCTCACAGAGGAGAAATTAAATAAGCTCAACCGCGAGCTGGAAACCAGGGTTAACGAAAGAACGGAAGAACTCAGCAACACCGTCAGCAAACTGAAAAGGATCAATGCCGATCTGGATACGTTTGTTTATACGGCTTCCCACGACCTTAAAGCGCCTATATCCAACCTGGAAGGATTGCTGACAATCGTCCTGGCCGAAGGCGAAAACCAGAGTCCGGAGATTGTCCAGTACCTCGGGTTTATGAAGCAATCGATCGAGAAGCTCAAGGTGGTGATCAGTGAGCTGACCAATATCAGCCGGGTGCAGAAAGACATGGAAGAAGATGTGGAAACGGTGAATTTCAACGAGCTCATCGAAGAATTCTGCATTACACATCAGGATATCATCAAAAATAATAAGGTGAAATTTGCCAAATCCCTGAGCGAAATCTCTATAAAATTTTCCAAGAAAAATCTTAGAAGTATCCTCGATAACCTCCTGACAAACGCCATTAAATACCGCTCAGAAAGAAAACCCGAAATTCAGATCAAGACATCCAGGCAGGGTGAATTTGTCAAATTAACGGTGAAAGATAATGGCCTCGGTATAAGCGCTGAAAACCAGCCCAAAGTATTCACCATGTTCAAAAGATTCCATACCCATGTGGAAGGCTCCGGTGTGGGCTTGTACATTGTGAAAAGAATCATTGAGAATGCCGGCGGCCATATCGATGTGAAAAGCAAGCAGGGCGAAGGCAGCACATTTGAAGTTTTTTTCAAAGCCTGAGCTCCCTCACAAACCCTTATTATGCATAGTTCTTTTTACTTAAAAAATTATATTTTTTACAGATTCTTTATTCTGCCATTAAAATGCTTTGTTGCGTTTGTGACGCCCATTCCAACCCCTGTTTTTTGCTTAATTCCCTCATATTTAATGTTACAACTTGTTTTTTAAAGCCTAACTTTAGATATTAATTAACTGAAATTCAATATTTTAACTTATTAAGATAATTGCAAATGTCGTTCATAAAAGCGATATTGTTTTAAAAGCAGATTATCTCATTGCTTATAGAAAAACAGGTATAAACATTATTAAAAAAATGCAATTATGAATAACTATGGCTTTCTTATTGATATGGACGGGGTTATATACCGCGGCCATGAACTTATTCCCGGTGCAAAAGAATTTATCTCAAAATTATTGTCCAGGGATATTCCTTTTTTATTTCTGACCAACAATAGTCAGCGTAACCGCAGAGATGTGGTGATCAAACTGAAAAGAATGGGAATTTCTGTGGATGAAAAACACATTTTTACCTGCGCTATGGCTACTGCCAGATACCTGGCCAACCGGAAGCCAAAAGGTACTGCTTATGTAATCGGAGAAGGGGGGCTGTTAACGGCTTTACACCAGAATGGATATTCTATCGTAGACGACGATCCGGATTATGTAATTATAGGTGAAGGAAGAACGATTATGCTGGAATCGGTGGATAAAGCCATTAACATGGTGATGAAAGGGGCCAAGCTCATTGCTACCAATATGGATCCGAATTGTCCCAGCGCCAATAATTCCATCCGTTCAGGCTGTGGCGCCTTTGTTTCCATGATTGAAATCGCCACGAATCGTAAAGCGTTCAGTGTAGGAAAACCAAGCCCGGTCATGATGAGAACAGCCAAAGCAGAATTGATGACGCGCTCCGCCAATACGATTATGATCGGAGACACCATGGAAACAGATATTCTGGGTGGGGTGCAGATGGGCTTTAAAACGGTACTTACTTTATCGGGAGCCACCAAAAGAGAAGAGCTTTCTAAATATGCCTATTCTCCGGATTTTATTATCAACTCCATTGAGGATCTGCTGAATCCTGAAACGTTTGATAAGCTTACCAGAACTGAAGGGATGGAAGATTCTTTTAAAGCAGAGAAACCTTATCCTGAAAATAAAGTGCTCGTTCGTTAAAAATAGGTGCAGGTGTAGGTTGGGGAAGTCTCTGGAAAGAGGCTTCCCTGTTTTTTTCTGGCAATCCCTCAGCTCCTGGTTAATCCTCTACCGAAAATCGTTTTTTATAAATGGTGCCTTTGGCTGATTTTACATGAAGAATATACAAGCCTTTCGAAAAGTCGCTCACGTCGATATGAGCGATGGCTGTTTGGGTTAATTTATTCACCCCCGCCGCATAAAGCTGTTTGCCCAGACGGTCGTAGACGAACAGATAAATATCCCCGTTATCGTCGTCCGTAAATTCAATATTCAGAGTTCCCGAAACAGGATTCGGATAAAGGCTTACATTTTCTTTATCGGGTTCAAAGGGCGAAGCAGTTTCAAAAACAGCAGTCACCTGCTCGTCTCCTGAATTTAAAAGGGTGATTACCGGGTCCGTCGAATTCACGGTTCCTTCCCAGCGTACAAAGCGGTAACCCGGGTAAGCGATGGCATGAAGGCTTACAGGTACATTCTGGAAATAGGTTCCTGTCCAGGGATAAACTCCTGCACTAACGCCGGGCAGATCCCTGTCCACGTCCATGGTATTGATCCGGATCTTTCCCTGAGCTGTGTTTGATACATGGAGCGTTACATGCACCGTATCCGTGATGCCGAAATGCTGCATGATGTGCGTTTTCTGGAATCTGGGTCTGTTGATCGCAAACTGTTTCAGCGTGTCGATCTGGTCATTCCAGAAACCCATATCGTAGGGCGCATTCCAGCGGCTGATATGCGCTGGCATCTCAGCGGCGATATTCGCCGTGAAACGATCAATGACTGAAATAGCCCTGGAAGTTTTTACCGCCGAGTTCATATGGTCAGCCATGGTATTGATGAACATGTTTTTAAAATCCGGATTCCGCAAAAGGTTTCTCAGTATTGTGGTCGACCAGTCGGGATTGGGCCAGACGGTACCTCCTGCCATGGTCGCCTTTTGTAAAGCGTTATAAGTATAATCGCCTGTGGGCTGATCGGAGCCCATGGTCAGATCCAGGTCCTGAAGGCCCCATCTCCACCTTCCGTCTTGTCCGTATTCGGCATTCGGATTGTATGGATTGGTCGTTTTCCAGTAGCGGATATTGCTTCCCGGCCAGTCCGTATTGTTTAGGAATATTTCAGCGGCATAAAACTCTGCATAATTTTCCACATCCATTTTGGTCTTCGCGTATTCGTAATTGCTGCTCACGCTCATGTCATTGCTG
>JBJMLY010000427.1:0-4551 GCA_045805025.1 Cytophagaceae bacterium
AAAGCACCTTGCAGATAACTCAAGCCAAAATCGTCTCCCAGCAAATCACCAAATGCTGTTCCCAAACTGTTTGAAAAAAGAATAGCAGTCCAATAATAAAGTTCTTTTTGTCTGTCAGCGATCGGATACACTTCAAGGTTCCTGTATTTCCGAAACCATAAAAACAGAGTAATAAGAAGGCAGCTCAGAAGTAAAATACTTCCTGCCGTGTAACCCAAATGCAATGTCCTGTCGATATAGTCTGAAATTTCTGTTCCTAACGTGGTCGTTCCAATGATAACTAACCAATAAACGGCGGGAATAAATTTATTGACTGCTAACTGAGTAAGCAGCGCCATAAAGAAAAATGTGAGAGTGATGGCGATACCCACGGTATAACCCAGATTCAATGTCATAGAAATAAAATCGCCTAATGTCTCTCCAAGCGTTGTGGCGACAATTTTCATGAGCCAGAATATCAGGGTGATATTGGCAACCTTATTGAATTGGGTAGTGCTCATAGTTAAAAATTAGCCAGTGCAATCTTGAAGCATGTGATGGCATAGCAAGCAAACTCTGCTCCGGTATAAATGTTTTATCTGAATCTCTTTGAAAACCAGACGAGATGAGGATCAGAATTAAAGAATGAAGAATTTACAATTATAATCTGTCAGTCTGAGCAGAGTCGAAGACTTCTTGCGGTAAGCTACTATCCTGAAGGAAACAGATCCTTCCTTCGTCAGGATGATAGTATCGATGGGTTTAGCTTATCCTCATAAGACAATACTCCGTTTTGTCATCCTGAGGAACGAAGGATCTGACTATGACCAATAGCTGCACTTATAACTGAGTACAACTTCCTCCTATCACTTTCAACTCTCCGTCAATTAATTTCCAGATTCTGATATATCGGAATCTTCCTTGAATTGGGTTACCCAGCATTTTTCCTTTGGTATCGTACACCACCACAACGACTGCTGTATTCCCGATAACATTAATTTGCTCAATCGCAGACTTTAATTCTTCCACGACCATGGTTCCGGCACGATGAGAATCAAGATCCAGTTGTTTCGTTACCACCTGCCCACCCGGTGCAATAAAAAGCAGGTCATCGTGAAGCAATTGATCAAGGGTTTTGATATCACTCGATTTAATAGCCTCCAAAAGTTCGTTTTCAACTCGAATGATCTCCTGTTTGTCAATCGTTACTTCTGTCATTTTATTTGTTTTTTAATTTTGTCAGTCTGAGCGTAGTCGAAGACTTCATGCGGTAAGCTGATAACCTATTCCATCTCCTGTTATTCAAGAGGAAACTTGCTTAAATCTGGTACTGGACAAGCTCTGAAGTCGCGATTACGCTAAATACCAATGCAGGAAGACTTCAGACAAGGGAGGGTAAACCTATTTCAGGACAAGACAGATTGCATTAAGCAAATCCTCGTTCGCGCCAACCAGGACATTATTCAGAGAATGGAATATTATAAAGCTTGTAAAAAGAAAGTTTATCCCAATATCCGCGCTGAAACACTATTTTGTCATTCTGAATATGGAAAAAGCCGCAGCCGCGCATTTCTTTAGGATCTTTCCATTCCAAGATTACCCATTCACCATCTTCAAAAATATTTTCCGGAATACAAACCATTTCAGCCGCTGAGAACTCCCGCGCAAACATTTCTTTGATAGCGCTTTTTCCAGCAACCGGTTCGTTAGCCACCTGATGATTTATCGCGTTTTCAGCGTAAAGTTCTGAAATACTTTCCGCATCAGCGTTATTAAAAAATTCAATCCACCTTTTTAAAACTTCTTTCGGGCTCATATTTGTTCTTTTTGAACTTAAATTTCCTGCTTCCCTTACTCACTAATTCGTTTTCCCATGGCTAAAATCAGAACTCATGACACTCTCTGCATTAAGTTTAGCGTAACTTGTGGCAACCAATGATTGAAGCTTTCAGCTTCCGATTCATTATTTAATTCGTATCCCCCTCACTAAAATCAGAATCCATCCCAGGGTAGTAATACATGCTGGAATCGGGCACGGCCAGCGTATCGGGAACGATGAAGTTGAGGCTGTCGGCGCCGGCCGGACAATTCGTTTCCACCTGCACATCGGGAGGCTTTATAAAACCATGGGTTGGAAGTCCGATGGATTCATTCTTGTAAACCTTCTGCATAAAATAGCCGAAGATCGGCAGGGCCATCTTGGCGCCTTGTCCCAGGTTCATATTCCGGAAACGGATGCTTCTGTGCTCTCCTCCTACCCAGGTCCCGCAAACGAGTCCGGGTGTAATACCCATAAACCATCCATCGGTAGAATTCTGCGTGGTACCTGTCTTTCCTCCTACTTCGTTTTTCAGACCATATTTGCCTTTCAGGGAAACCGCCGTACCGGTGTTCTCTTCGGTCGTACCCTTCAGCATCTGCACCATGGCATACGCACTCTCTTCGCTGATCACATGAACAGGCTCGACGCTCTCGGGCTGATAAATAACATTGCCGTCTTTATCCTCGATGCGTGTGATGAAGACGGGCTCCTGACGGATACCATTATTGACAAAAACTCCATAGGCTTCTGTGAGCTCATACACGCTTACATCGCTCGTACCCAGGCATAGCGGAGGCACAGGATCGAGCTTGCTGGTAATTCCAAAGCCTTTGGCGAAATCGGCGATGGCCTGCGGACCGAACTGTTCCATCAGCTTGGCCGAAACCGAATTAACAGATTGAGCCAGCGCCAGCTTCAGTGTCATGGGTTGTCCGGAGAAACCTCCGTGACTATTCTTCGGCACCCACTGCTTGCCGCCGGGAACCGGGAAGGTAACAGGCACATCATAAACAGTCGAGCATGGTGTAAAACCGTTTTCCAGGGCATAGGCATAAATAATAGGCTTGAATGTAGAACCAGGCTGCCTTTTTCCCTGCTTCACGTGGTCGTATTTGAAAAAGCGGTAATCAATATCTCCCACCCAGGCCTTCACATAGCCGTTGGAAGGATCCATCGCCACAAAACCCATATGTAGAAAATGCAAGGTATAGCGGATCGAGTCGAGCGGACTTAAGGTCGTATCCTTCGTTCCATTCCAGCTGAAGACTTTCATCTTCACGGGCTTCTTCATCTCCTTCCAGATCTCGTCTTCATTGTCGCCGAATTCCTTTTGCAACTGTTTGTAGTGTGTGGTTTTCTTGGCCTGTCTTTCGATAAAGCCTTTCATCTCCTTATGACTGGCGTCGGTCCAGGGTGCTCTGCCCTTCCAGTGTTTAAAGAATTCGCCCTGCAGGTATTTCATATGCTGTGCCGTAGCTTCTTCGGCATATTCCTGCATGCGGGAATCGATGGTGGTGAATATTTTTAATCCGCTTTCGTTCAGGTTAAATCCTTTTTCATGACAGATCTTCACCAGCTGGTCTTTGATGTAGGCTCTGAAGTATGGTGCCAGACCGGCACTTTCATCCAGAGGTGTGAAGTTAAGCTTCATCGGTTTCTTCTGCAGTGTTTCCGCTTCGGGTTCGGTGAGGTACCCGTATTTCTGCATCTGGGAGATGACGGTATTACGGCGGTCAAGCGCCCTCTCGGGATGTCTTCTCGGACTGTAATAGCTCGGTCCTTTCAGCATGCCGACCAGCAAGGCGGCTTCTTCTGTTTTTAGTTTGGCAGGCGTGGTATTGAAATACGTTTTGGCGGCACTTTTTATTCCCAGAGAATTGTTCCCGAAGTCAACCGTATTCAGATACATCAGAAGGATCTCATCCTTGGTATAAGCCTGCTCCAGCCGGATGGCGGTGATCCATTCCTTTACTTTCTTGACCAGGATAATATTCAGCGGACCGTCGTACTCGGGTGAGTTACGCATATCGAACAGGTTCTTGGCCAGCTGCTGGGTAATGGTACTGGCTCCTTTTTTCTTACCCCGGATCAGGTAAAACGGAATGCTGGAAACTCCCCGCAGGTCAATGCCGGAGTGTTCTCTGAAGCGGATATCTTCCGTAGCGATCAGGGCATCCTGTATATTTTTGGGAAGCTCTTTGGCCTCGATCGGAGACCGGTTAAAGTTACTGAAGTACTTTCCCAGAAGCACGTAGTCCGACGAGTACACTTCGGATGCCAGCTCGCTCTTGGGATTTTCAAGAATATCGAGTCCGGGAATTTTGCCGTACAGTGAAAAAAGATTGATGCTTACGGAAAAGACAAAAAATAAAAACAGTAAAAAAAAGGACAGGGCTGAGATCCAGATTATTTTTACTGCTTTACGAAATGATTTCATGAGAGCTTAAAAAGTAAATAGTACACTCGGACTCTATTATTTCAACAAGGCTTCAATATCACCGATCACCGCAGGATCACTTGGTCTTTTGGCATCATGATCCACGATGTTTCCTTTCTTGTCAATCAGAAGATACCGGGGAATCGTATTCGCCTGAAATTTACTGATCACATCGTCTTCCTTGCCTCCCGAAGAGTTGAGATGGACACCATGAATATTTTTCTTTTTCACCATTCTCCTCCATGCTTCCTGATCCTGGTCGATGGAAATATACAGAAACACCACCTGAGGATTTTCCTGGAATTTCGCTTTC
>JBJMLY010000428.1:0-3808 GCA_045805025.1 Cytophagaceae bacterium
CACACTCGCTAACCAGTAATTTTAATGAGAAGAGGATACATCATTATCGCGATTGCCTTTATTATCGCGTATGTTACCATAGTATATGCATTCATGTATGGACATATGGAATTCAAAGCCGAAGGTAAAAATCCAAAACAGCAACCCAGGATTTTAAAGGCAAAAACACCCACCATCCGCTATGGTCTGGCAATTGATTCAATGGCCGTTAACCAGGAGAAGATAAGAAAAAACGAAACCTGGATGGAGATCCTTACACGATACCATGTCCCGGAGAATCAGCTCAGGGAATTTCAGGCCGGAAATTTTTCAAAAGAACTGCAACATTTAAGAGCGGGAAATCAGTATCTGGTGTATCACTCAAAAGGCGCTGTCAAGTGCATTGTTTATCCGCTGAACCAGCAGGATAACATCATTCTCAGATTCCAGGACTCGCTGGCTATTTTTAAGGAACAGAATAAAATCGATACAATCCGGAAAAACGTAAGCGCGCAAATAAACTCTTCGCTCTATGAAAGTCTTGCTCAACTAGGAGCTTCGCCCGATCTCGCCATAAAAATCGCCGATATATTTGCCGATAAAGTGGATTTTTTCAGAATCAGCAAGGGCGATCAGCTCAGTCTCATTTACGATCAGAAAGTAATTAATGGAAAAGCCAGCGAAGCCGGAAAGATTTACTCTGCCTGTTTCATCCATGATCATGAAAAATTTTATGCCTTCAATTTCAGTAAAAATGGTAAGGAAGAATATTTTGATGAACAAGGCAAAAGCATGAGCCGTGGCGGATTTATGAAAGCACCTTTGAAATTTTTCAGGATAAGCTCCAAATTTTCAAAAAAGAGATTTCATCCCGTGCAAAAAATTTTCAAGGCCCATCTTGGAACTGATTATGCAGCGCCGGTAGGAACACCAATACATACGGTGGGTGATGGTGTAGTACTTGAAGCCAGGTTCTCTACCTTCAATGGCAATTATGTAAAAGTAAAACATAACTCCACGTATTCGACGCAGTACCTTCATATGAGTAAAATTGCCAAAGGCATTAAACCGGGAAAGAAACTTTCCAAAGGAGAGCTTATCGGTTATGTAGGCAGCACCGGACTGGCATCGGGTCCTCATGTCTGCTTCAGGTTCTGGAAGAATGGGAAGCAGATTGACGGAAGCAGGGAAAAACATATCTCCGAAGGAGAACCAGTGGCCAAAGCGCTTACAAGTGAATTTAATAAATACAAAGATGAAATGACACTTTCTCTGGACGCGATCACAGATGGAAAGTCTCTTTCAATGAAAAACGACCTGTAACCAAAAGTGATTTCAGATAAAAGAGGCCTCAGGGCCTTTTTTTGTGTCGATATTTCTTAATTTTATCCCTGATCCTTTCTTACAGGAATATCAAAGCAGGATTTTTTTAATTACAGCATGAAAATTTCTATTACTTACGGCATACTTTCAGGGATTATCATCAGCGCATGGATCATATGCGGACTTACATTCCAATGGTACGAAACAGGTTTTGCCAAACCCTGGAACTGGTTATCTTATATTATTCAGGTGGGCTTTCTTTATTTCGGCATGCAGGAAGCCAAAGTCAAAAAGTACGAAGGGCAAATGAGTTATCCCAGCGCCCTGCTTGAAGGCTTTATTATTACGCTTACCCTGGCTGTCATTTATTCTCTGGCAAACTATTTGTATTACTATTTTGCAGGAAATGCAGATATAGTAAACTACGCATTAAGAGAAAGTGAAAAATACCTGAAGGAAATAAAAAGGCCGGAAGAGATTCTTCCGAACAGTAAAGTAATTACAGAGGCTTTCACTCCCGGAAATCAGGCAGTATCTGCCTTTAAGGATAAGTTAATTACCGGCATCATCTTTATAACCATCTTTGCTATGATCCTCCGGAAAAGGGGGGAAACGGTAAACACCACTAAATAAAAAAGAAATATCAAGCACCTAAACCAGATAACCATGAAAAAAATAGTTCTGACCAGTGCCTGCTTCTGCCTGCTCAGCGCCTGCGCAAGCGCCCAGATCGACCTGAACAAAGTAAAAACCAAGGTAAAAACCAGTAAGGTACTTGAAAACAAAGGAGGCACCGGTCTTACCGAAGCAGAAATCATCCAGGGATTAAAAGAAGCGTTGACCAAGGGCTCAACAAATGCTTCAGCGGTGCTGAACAAGCAGGACGGATATAACCTGAATCCCAAAATCAGAATTCCATTTCCTGAAGATGCGCAGAAAGTTGCCAAAACTCTCAGAGATATGGGCTATGGAAAAAAGGTAGATGAATTTGAGCTGACACTGAACAGATCGGCCGAACAGGCTGCCAAAGAAGCGGCTCCTATTTTCAAATCAGCCGTTACGAATATGAGCTTTAAAGATGCCAAAAGCATTCTGACAGGATCTGACAGTGCCGCTACGGTTTATCTGAAAAATACCACCTATGACTCGCTTTTCACTAAATTTTCCCCTCCTATTAAAAAGGCTCTGGATAATACCAGTGCTACCAGCAAATGGACCGAACTTGCGACCATTTATAATAAAATTCCATTAAATAAACATAAGGTTGAAACTGATCTGGTTGCCTATACCACTAATAAAGCTTTAAAAGGCTTATTCATTACTGTGGCCGAGGAAGAGTTAAAGATCCGCAAAGACCCTATGGCGCGTACCAGCGATATATTGAAAAAAGTCTTTGGACAGCAGAATAAGTAACATGAATATTTGATAGAATATTGAAAATCAATAGATTTAAAGGGTTTTACCGATTTTTCGAAAGAAGTAAAACCCTTTTTCAATTATTTACGTTATATTTGTTATAACATTAATTGTATATACAAATATATAATAACTGTCATTGAAGCATATGAGGAAAATTTATTTAATGTTATTGAGCAGTATATTACTCCTGGATGCTTCCGGGCAGGATACTAAAACTTTGAAGAAGGAGAAAAAAATGAAAACCGTAGTACACAGATCAGAAGACAGAGGGGCAGCTGACCATGGCTGGCTCAAAGCCCGTCATTCGTTTAGCTTTGCCGGTTATTATAACCCCGCCAAAACTCATTTCGGGACCCTCCGGGTATTGAACGACGATTCTATTGCCGCTGGCAAAGGATTCGGAAGTCATCCCCATGACAATATGGAAATTGTTACGATACCTCTGGAAGGAAATCTGGCACATCAGGATAACATGGGTAATAAATCGGTCATCCGGAAAAATGACGTGCAGATCATGTCGGCAGGAACGGGCGTGGTTCATTCGGAGTTTAATGATTCAAAGACCGATTATGTAAAGCTTCTACAGATATGGGTATTCCCGAAAGTGGAAGATGTCAAGCCCCGGTATGAACAAAAGACTTACAGGCATGAGGACCGGAAAAATAAATTCCAGATCGTCGTTTCGCCCGATACCAATGATGGAGGGGTATGGATCAATCAGGATGCCTGGTTTTCGCTGGGAGATTTTGAAAAAGGGAAAGAACAAACCTATACGATCCATAAAGCAGGCAATGGAGCCTATCTCTTTGTTCTGGAAGGAAGCGTGGAAGTTGCCGGAGAAAAACTTAACCGTCGTGATGCAATTGGGGTCAGCAATTCCGATAAATTGGATATCAAAATGAGTGAAAATGCCGAAATACTGGTGATCGAGATACCGATGAATTAAAAGTGTTTAAAATGCGAAAGTGTTCAGGTGTTAAATTTACTTACTCCTGAACACTTTTCTTTTAAATACGATTTCGGGCATTCATATAGGGCTCAAAAAAAATAATGCCGGCTTATGAAGACCGGCATTAAATCCTAAAAC
>JBJMLY010000429.1:0-3761 GCA_045805025.1 Cytophagaceae bacterium
AGAACGTCTGGGCAGGTTGATGACGGAAAAACATTTTGTGGATAAGGAGACAAGGGTTATCGGGCTGATTTCCGATAATGGTGAAAGGCGTTACAGAAGTCTGATGGAAAATCATCCCGATTACATACTGAATATTCCTCTTCAATACATCGCATCCTACCTGGGGCTTAAGCCTGAAACACTGAGCCGGATACGGTCAAAAATGAATTAATTAGAGTTGTCAGCTCTGTGTATTAAAGCAGCAACTCTTACCAGACCGGAAAATCTTTAAAATCATCGTACCGCGGACATTCGGGTCTTGCTTTCATGTCTTTGTATCTTTTCGGATTAAAGAATCGCTCATAGCAGATGATCGATATCTCAAAGCCGCCGATGGACTTTGTAGATCTCTTCAGGCTGGAAGTATTGGCATCGTAGCTGAAGGTCATGCTTAAATTATTGTAAAGAAATTTTACAGCCGCTATCAGCGCATCGCTCGCCGGGGTATGTTGATAATTGCCGACAATCCTGTAGCCAAGGCCAAACTGATAGTTCAGCCGATCTTTGTCTTCGGGACGGACCTGAAAATAACTGGTGCAGTTGAATTCCCTGGCCGGCCCCTGTTTTAAATAGAGAATGTTGGGTAATAGGAATCGTTTATTCCGGAGCGGGATTCTTGCATTCGTGTGAAAGACCATGGTTGGGTAAAGAACGACTCTGTACGATTGAGGATTTCCAGAATTACTTGACAGAAAGTTCTGACGCGGCTTATTCAGGTGCATGATGGCAAATCCGGAAGTAAAATTGATTTTATCGACAGGGATAAAGCTGAATGCCATCCCGGCAGAAAGATCAGGATAGGTATACCGCATGCCCGGAAAAGATTCACCGCTGGCTCTGGAAGGATCAAACTGGGTGCCTGTCCATTGATTGTCGAACACCGCATTGGTATAATCGATGCTGCGTTTGGAGTATCCGCCCGTAAATCCCGCTGTGAGGTATTTGTCTCCATGGTAATTTAAAAGCTTGCTGTATGAAAGAGAAAAATTCACCTGCTGGGTTTTAAAATCCAGGTCACCTGCTTTGTCGGAATAGAAAACAGCGCCTACCCCTATAAAATCTTTTTTCAGGTAACGCACATTTCTGAGCTTCATATCGGCGGAAAAGCTGTTTGTTTTAAAAGGTGTCGGCGTCGATACATAAGCGCTTGGTATACTTCTCCACTGGTCCCGGTAGTTTCCGATCATCCGGAGGTCGTTCCCCCAGTACCCGAATTCATAAATACCGGTGAGCGCCGGATTGACATTGAGCGGCGAGTGCTGAAATTGCGAAAAATGGAAATCCTGCGCAGAGAGCGATCCGCCCAGGTAAAGAATAAATATCAAAAGTATGCCCCTGCTTCTCATATTATTCAAGCAGGGTTAAATTTCCCTTTTCCGTTTTCTGGCTGTCGTCGTAGAAGGTAACGTCGGCCTGGAAGACGAATACCTGTGGCGTAAGCTTTTCACCCTTGTAAGTGCCGTCCCAGCCTTTATGCAGATCTTCCGTTCTGAAAACTTCCTCACCCCAGCGGTTATAAATTCTGAAAAGCACTTTTTTTGCGTTGATGGTTCGCAGGTAAATCAGATCGTTAATGTTATCGCCGTTGGGCGTGAACGTATTCGGGACAAATATATTTTTAAGGCACGAATCGGGCGACATCAGCGTGACACTCTCCTGGTAAACCGGATTCATGTTGTTGACTTTCAGAGAAACGGTAAAAGGTCCGGCATTTGTGTAAACGTGGGTAGGATCCTGTTCATTGCTGGTCACACCGTCGCCGAAGTCCCACTGCCACTGTATGGTTTTCAGGCAGAAAAAATCAAAGTTAGTTACTTCTCCATGAAAGAGAATAGGGTCTGAAAAACATCTGCCCGCATGTGTGAAGGAGGGAGCAGGTATAAGGAGAGGACGCCAGGTCAGGAATAAAGAATCTCTTGCTTTGCATCCGAAAGAATTGGTGACCGTTAGTTTATAAAAGACCGATGCGACCGGACTGGCAATAGGATTACTGCAGTTGGTGCAGCTGAGGTCCGGCGAACTGTCCCAAAGGTAGGAAGGCCCTCCGCTGGCATGGAGCTGAAAGGAAGAGCCCTGGCAGACCGTGGTATCATGGCCGGCATCAGGCTTTGGTAAGGCATGAATGACCACAGGTTTATGCAGCGTATCTGTGCAGCCGTTTTTATTGTATACGATCAGCGTAGTCGTGTAATTGCCCGCTTGACTGTACAAATGAAGCGGATTTTGTATCGTATCGGAATTGCCATCGCCGAAGTCCCAGAATCTGTGCACTTCCGGTCCCTCTGATAAAACAGAGTTGTCGGAAAATTGTACCGGCTTTGCCAGGCAGACATCCTGATAAGTGAAGCTTGCCCCTGTAATGGAGTGATAAATATAGACCTGAGATGTAGCCGTGTCGGCACAGATCAGGCCCTTGTTGACAATTAATGTAACGATATAGGTTCCGGTATCCGGAAAAGTGTAGGTCGGTGAAAAGGCCAGGGATGTATCGGCCAGAGTCGTCGTGTCTCCAAAGTCCCAGAAGTTGTTGAAGGAATTGATGCTTTGGTTCTGAAAGGTGATGGTGTAGCCGCATTCCTTGATGTTCGAAGGAAGCGCTGCCACAGAAATAGGCGGGCAGTTGGTGACGTTGAACTGAAAGTCACGTTTATTGACGGATAAGAGAATACCGTTACGATATTCAGAAACGCAGACTCCTACTACAAACTGTCCTATCTGGTTAGGGCGCCCGGTTAATAAGCCGGTTTTCGGGTCGATGGATAAAGGTGCGCCTGTGGCCGGATTATAGCCCAGTGGGTTGGTAGGACCGAAGCCCGGATTGTAGGTGACAAAAGAATAAGGGGGTGCATGGGCCGGTACAGGGTAAGGATTAAATGGGTCTGCCCCCAGGTAAGGGGTGCACAAATCGTAGACCAGTGAATCTCCATCGGGATCAGTGGCGGCGTGATCAAAATTAATCAGCTCATTCGCGCATATATAGATAGGAGGAAAGTTATTGTACTTGGGGCTGCTGTTTATCGGAACCACGGAGGTGTCAGGTATGACTGTATAATAAGTGGCTCCTGTGCCAAGAGGATTTACAATATTAATGAGTGTCTGGTTGCGACAGCAGCGTTCGTATGCCAGCTGATAACCTCCGGGAATTGGTGGAAGACTTACTGTATCAATAAAGACTGCTTCCTCCACACATACGTCGTTCGGGGGCAAAAGGCATGGGTTGATCGATTGGATCGGCAATACATGAGACCCGGGAAAGGTAATGGGGATCCAGCCAAGAAGGTTGTTGCTTCCATCATACACTGTTATATAGGTGGGGTCATCGTAGGGCGCTTGTCCGTTATGGCAATCCCGGTAAATCTTCAATGTTATCTCATAATCGTAGTTTCCCAGAAACCGGTACGTGATTTCTCCTCCCACAATGTGAGTAGCCCTTCCCTCTGAACTTAAAAGGCTTATTATTAAGAGTATAAAAAGTATTTTACCGGTTGTTTTCAAGCGGGCCCCACCTTTATAGTTTGAGGTATCTATAAATATACACACTAAATGGGTAATCTTTAGGGGAAAGTAACCGGAGGAGCCTATACATCTTTGGTTACTTTCCTGGGGGCGATACCCGTGCAAACGCCCCTGGTGCTATTCCTCTTAACAGTTATGCTTGTCATCTTTCCGGCAAACCTCCAGCCTTCCAGAATATTATTATTCCCTGTTGGAAATTACTTATA
>JBJMLY010000430.1:0-8042 GCA_045805025.1 Cytophagaceae bacterium
AGATAAATGGTACCTTCTCCCGGAAACTGCATACCCAGCACTTTGGAAAATACGCTGGCTCCCAGAATCCCATGCATGATGGGTTTTTTGAATAAGGTATTGGCGGCGTAAGCAGGGTCAAGGTGAATGGGGTTATGATCACCGGTAAGCTCTGCGAAACGTACAACTTCCTCCTGAGTGAAGGAAAATGATTCGGTATAAACCTGGCCTTGTTCTATCATTACTGCTTGTGGTAACATATCGTCGCTAATTTACGGATTTTTTTAATTCTTGCAGCAGACTCTCCACCTGCTGAATGGAATGGGTAGGAAAGTTGGCGATCCTGATCTGTTTTTCCTTGTAGCTGCCATAACCGGTTCCCACCATCATATCAAATGGCTCCAGCTTTTTATTGACTTCAGGCGCTGGTGTCTTGGTGTTGGCTACAATGGTAGTCATGGAACGATGCGCAGGCTCTTTGACGGCGATTTCGAAATTGCCGCTTTTCTCGAGGTATTCGTAGATCATTCCGGCTTTCTGTTCTGTCTCTTTACGAATGAGCGCAGCGCCTTTTTTATTCATATCCTCGCAGACTTTGCCAAGCAGGTAGATGGAAAACACATTCGGCGTTTCCGGCGTCTGATTTACTTCTGCCTTGCTCATCAGAGAGGGCAGGGTGTGGTAAGTGCCTATGGAATTTCCTTTAGAAAGCAAAGCCTTGGCTTTGTCAATACATGAATTATTCACAATCCATATCCCTAGTCCGGCAGGAAGTCCGAAGCACTTCTGCACGGAGAAAAATGTCGAATCGATTTTGCTGAAGTCAAAATCGGGGTAGGGTGTAGAAGAAACGGAATCCACAAAAATTAATGCATTCTTATTCTTTTCCCTGAATTTATTGATGTCAGCTACCGGCATGGAAACGCCGGAGCTGGTTTCGTTATGGGTCAGGCAGATAATTTCGGCGTCTTCAGGCACTTCAATCTGGTCCGGATAAAAGCCTTTTCCGAATTCGGCTTCAATTTTATAGGCATGCCTTCCCAGCTCTCCGGCAAATTCGTAGAAGCGTTTGGAAAAGGATCCGTTCACGCAGTGAAAACTTTTTTTCTCCACGCAGTTCTGCATGATCCTTTCCCAGATTTCCGTAGCGGAAGAAAGAAAAAGGATGTGATGGCTTGCCGGCAGGTTTAATAAAGTCCTGAGCTGTGAAACGGTATTCTGATAGATGTCCTGAAACTGCTTTCCCCGGTGCGAAATGGCGCCGATCTTATTCTCCAGGGCCGACTGCACATAGGCAGGAACCGTAGGGTATAATTCTGATGGACCGGGTGTAAAAAAAATCTTTTTTGTCATTAGGAATAAGAATTGAGAATCAGGAGTGTAGGAAGCGAATATTTTATATCCTGATTCCTGCGCTCCTGATTCCTAGTAAAGAATTCTGAATTTAATTGTGTTTTGTATGCTCTTGAGTTCGTTGATCACCTCTTTGTTATATTCCTTGTTGATGTCGGTAATCACATAACCTACCTGCTCATTCGTCTTCAGATATTGTCCTAGAATGTTAATATGGTTTTTCGCCAGCACATTGTTGATCTGTGCCAGTATTCCCGGTACATTTTCGTGCAGGTGAATCAGCCGGTGCGCGTCGTGCAGGGCAGGAAGCTGAATGTTCGGGAAGTTCACGCTCTGGAACGTATTGCCGGTATTGATGTATTCGATGATCCTGTTCGGAACAAAGTTGGCAATATTTAACTGGGCTTCTTCCGTGCTTCCTCCGATATGGGGAGAAAGGATTACATTCTTCAGTCCGCGCAGCTCGTTCTTAAACTCTTCGGCGTTGTTCTTCGGTTCGTAAGGGAATACGTCCACGCTGGCTCCCCGTACTTTGCCGCTCTTGATATTGGCGACCAGGGCTTCGATATCGACAATATGTCCGCGGCTCAGGTTTAAGAAGATCACGCCTTCCTTCATGGCCTCAAATTCGTTTTTGCCGATCAGGTTTTTATTGCTGGCTCTTCCGTCGGTATGCAGAGTCACTACGTCGGCGATGTGCAGAAGCTCGGTGAGGGTGCTGCATTTTTTAGCGTTCCCCAGTTGAAGCTTTTCCACAACGTCGTAGTAATAGACTTCCATTCCCATGGATTCGGCAAGCACAGAAAGCTGTGAGCCGATATTTCCGTAGCCGATGATCCCGAGTTTTTTTCCGCGGATCTCGTAGCTGTTCTTGGCTGACTTATCCCATTTTCCTTTATGCATATCCTCGCTCTTATTGAGGATATTTCTGCTCAGCATGATGATCTCGCCAATGGCCAGTTCCACCACGCTTCTGGTATTGCTGTAAGGGGCATTGAATACAGCGACTCCTTTAGCCTGGCAGGCTTTCAGGTCGATCTGGTTGGTTCCGATACAGAATGCGCCGACGCTGATCAGCTTATTGGCATTTTCAAGCACCTTTTTAGTGACCTGTGTTTTGGAACGGATACAAAGAATGGATACATTCTTTACCTTTTCGCAAAGCTCGTCTTCTTCCAGGGCGCTGGAGATTATATCCACTTTATACCCTTCGTTCTTGAATAACCGCAGGGCCTCGGGGTGGATGTTTTCCAGGATCAGTACGCTGATCCTGTTTTTAGGATAAGAGATTGCCATAGGCAGCTTATTCTGGTACAGGAACTCGTCAAAGCTGGGAGCAAAGTGCTCGGCTTTAGCCATCACGGCATTCCGTTCGATATTCTCGGTAAAGGCATAGAATTTATTGGCCAGTCCGGCTTCCTTGATTTCGTAGTCGGTATAGCCGTCGCCTATGACATATACATCGCCTTTCAGGTTCAGGGTTTTCAGCTGCTGAATCTTTCCTTTGTCCAGGCATAGCACATTGCTTTTATCAAAACCGATGATGTTGTCCTGATCGTCAAATACAAAGGTATTGGCATAGATATTCTCTTCCTTGATGCCGTATTCAGTGACGATGGGCACGATAAATTCTTTAAATCCGCTGGATACGATCAGGATGTTGTCTGAAAAATCGCGGAAAAAGTCTTTATTTCTGATGATGGATTCTGAAACTTTGGTTTTCAGCTTGGCAATAAGAGGAGCCAGGTGTCTCTTGTTAGCTCTTAGCAGCTGAAGTCTTTTGGTAAGATTTTCGGTGAAGGAGCTTTTGCCTTCCATGCCGCTGTTGGTAAGATTTATGACTTCCTGAAGGATCTTGTCCTTGTTGGGGTCGCCATTCAAAGAAATTTCGCACAGCTCATCCAGGGCCTCTACCTTTGTAAAAGTGCTGTCGAAATCAATGATAAAATACTTGTTGTTTTCCATACTAAAAGTCCGCCTGTTTTAAGGTATCAAACCGCTAATTTCCTCAATTTTTAGGATAAATGGAATTATAAGCTCTATTATTTTGGTACAACTTTTGACCGTAAGATTTGGTATATTTGCAGGAGGATAATTCAATATGCATTTTAAGAGAGGCTTATCGGTTTTTTTATTGAGCATTATTGTGCTTTGCAGCGCCTTCACAACGCTGGAACAGCATACCGGTGGCGTGAAGATCATTGTCATCGATGCAGGCCATGGGGGCAAGGATCCGGGCTGTCTGGGTTCAAGTGCCAAGGAAAAAGCGATTAATCTGGATATCAGCCTTAAAGTGGGTAAAATGATCAAGGACAGCATGCCTTCGGTCAAGGTAATCTATACACGTCCCGACGATCGTTTTGTGGAGCTTCATGACCGTGCCGGCATCGCGAATAAGTACAATGCAGACCTTTTTATTTCGATCCATTCCAACTCCGGCCCCAAAGGTATGCATGGTACTGAAACCTATTGCATGGGTCTTCATAAAACCGAGCAGAACCTGGAAGTGGCTAAGCGGGAGAACTCATCTATTTTAATGGAAAAGGATCATACGAAGAATTACGATGGCTTTGATCCTAATTCACCTCAGTCCTACATTTTATTTTCCCTCTATCAGAACGGCTTTCTGACGAGCAGTCTGAGCCTGGCCAGCAAGATCGAGAAAGAGTTTAAAGTCACCAATAAAAGGCACAGCAGGGGCGTGAAGCAGGCAGGCTTCCTGGTGCTATGGAAAACCTCCATGCCAAGCGTGCTGGTGGAGACAGGTTTCCTGACCGATTCTACCGAAGAACATTACCTCAGCTCAGAACAAGGTAAAATCAAAACTGCCCGTGGTATTTTTAAAGCTGTCAAGGAGTATAAGGAGGAAATGGAGGATTAGTTTTTCTAGTCGTGAGTAGTGAGTCGTGAGATTTGTGTGTGGTCATTAGTCATTGGTTATTTTAACTTATTGTAGCGATGTGCTCCACAATTTTTGCCCCGCAAACTGTGCATTCAATAAGCATTCCCCATTACCCCCTTATGTCATTCAGCAGGAACCTTGTCAGACTCTGGCAGAGGTTGTGGTTATTAGTTGTTCGTTGCCAGTAATTTCTTCCCTCGATCCTGCTTTGTGGCCCTCAGAGGGAATCAGGAGTTTAAACAAAGGATGGAGTTCGGTCATTTCTTTCTGATTGCCTGCTTTTCCCGATCCTTTAATTTTTCCTCCGCCTTTTTTATGCGTTCATCCAGGATAGAATTTGCCAATTTCAGAAACATGGAAGCGGCAAATTTAAAGAGGAATAGTCCTATTACCAGGGAGGCGCCAAATAATATAATTTTCATAGATCGGGATTCATTCAAAAATAAGGATATTTTCAATCTTTACACTGATAGAAGGGATTCTGCATCGTGTCTCTTACTTTTAAAGTTTCCAGATCTTCTTACTATAGTTCAGAAGAGTCACGTTTTTCCCGATAATTTCCTATTTTTATATATCCTAATTTTTATTTTTTATATGTTCCGATTCATCCCTTACCTCGCTCTTTGTATTGTGTTTTTGTTTTCTCGATGCAATAGCAATGATCAGAGAAAAGTGAAAGATCATCACTCTTCCAAAGTCAGCAAGAATGATCCCTTTGCCAAATCGATGGTAGAAAGTCAGTTCTTTGATATAGACGCTAAGGAAGATCGGGTAGTGGAAGGAAAAAATGGGACAGTGGTTATTCTTCCTAAAGGCTGCTTTAAGGATTCCCAAGGCAATGTGGTGGAAGGTGATATTACGCTAGAGATCGCAGAAGCAGACCATCTGGAAGATCTGCTACTTTCCAATCTGACCACAACTTCTGAAGGTAAACTGTTGGAGAGTGGAGGAATATTGTATGTGAATGCTACCCGAGACGGAGAAAAGCTGACGATCAATCCTGAGAATCCTATCTATATCGAAATTCTGAATAAAGAAGGAAAAAAAGACATGATGTTTTATAAAGGGGTTCGGGATGGGAAGGGTGCGACGGACTGGAAAGCCCCTAAGCCTCTGGCAAAATATTTAATAGCTGTTGAATTGAACTCTCTTAATTTTTTTCCCGAAGGATTTGAAATAGAAGTAGAGCAGGGTATGCCTTATAGGTCTTATAAAGTGGCGACGGATAAGTTGAAAGATAGTTTGTATTATAGTTTAACGTCTTGCATTGATACCCGGAATGAACTGATCGCTTCTCAGTTAACGGATTCTTCAATTGTTCCACCATGTGGCATAGATCCCGCGTCCATCAAAGTTCTGCGTAATAAAAAGTTCGAAGGAAGTTTGATAGCTACACGTGAGTTTGAAAGAAGACTGCGGGAGATTTTTAAAACCTGCGACCAGTCAATTCTTGGGATATATGTAAATAATATGGATAAAAATCTCTGGGAACTGGACTCTATGGCTGCGGTGAAGCTTGGATATGGGCACCCACAGTTTGAGGTTTTTAGTGATTTCTACAAAGAAAAGCTTACCAAAGTAAAAAAGGCAGATCGTAGAGCAGAGGCCCTTAAAATTTTTTATTCCAGAAAGATTATAGAAGTGAGGGAACAGCTTCAAAAGTTAAAGATTGAAGCAGAGCAGCAGATTGAAAAAGATAATGAAAAGGCCCGGCAAAAAGAAAGTGAGTACCGGGCACTCCTTGTTAAAAGACAGGAATACAGGATGGAAAAGTTCGGTTTTGAAATGACTGATACGGGCTGGGTGCATGTTGCCCGAAAGATTAAAGTGGAGCAATTAGAGAAATTTGAATTGAGTGTTGAAGTGGAAGATGGAAGCGATTTTGACCGGGTGCATGTTTATATTGTAAACCCTTGGATAAAAAGTCTTTTTGCATTGATTTCCATTGACAATGTTTATTTTAACTATGCCTATGTCGAAGATGGTATATTGCTGATGAAGATGGGGCAGGACTTTAATGTTGTTGTGGTTGCCTATAAAGATGGGAAGCCCTATTACATAAATAAGTTCTTTAATCTGAAAAAGATGAATAAGATTCAAATTAAACGGCCGCAAGTTGTCAGCATGTCTCAATTAAAAATTAAAATTAAAGGAGGATATTTCAATTATTCTCAAGAAAATAAAATATGGATTGACCTCGAATATCAGGCGGCTTTTGAAAGAGAGGAGCAAAGACAAAAAAGACTTCTGCAGGAATCGGTATTTATTTCAAGACTTAAAAGAAAAGCCTTCAATTGTGCCGGTTCAAGGGATGGAGAAACGATTTTTCTTGCTCAATGTATTACCTGTCATGAAGTAAACCATGAGAAAGTTGGCCCTGCACTTGGATGCATTGGTCAGCGACGGACTCTGAGGTGGTTTTCTGATTTTACAAATAGTCCTGCTGTTTTTATTACTATTGATAAAGAGGCAAAAGAGCTGGCGAAAAAATATGCTCCAACCATAATGCCAAACCACCATCTGAGCGATGAGGAAATGAAGGCCTTATACGATTATTTAAATGAATATTGTCAGGAATAGAAAATGGAGAAACAAAAAATACTGATCCTGTTCGCGCATCCAAGACTGGAGAAGTCAAAAATAAACCGGCAGCTGCTGGATCATATCCCTTCGTCGGCACACATTACCTTTCACGATCTGTACGAAGAATATCCCGATTTCAATATTGATATCGGTAAGGAAAAAGAACTGCTGAGTTCGCACTCGATCATCATCTGGCATCATCCCTTTTACTGGTATAGCTGTCCGCCTCTGCTCAAGCAATGGATCGATATGGTGCTGGAGTTCGGCTGGGCTTACGGTCCTTCGGGCACGGCTTTGAAAGATAAGATCATCTTTAACTGCATTACAACCGGCGGTGCCCGCGATGCCTATATGCACGAGGGAAGGAACCGGTTCACCATCCGTGAATTTCTGGCTCCTTTCGATCAGACGGCCCGTTTGTGTCAGATGAAGTACCTGCCTCCATTCGCCATCCTGGGTACCCACCGCCTCAGCGATGAAGAGCTTGCCATGCACGCTAAACATTTTAATGCAGTGATTAGAAAATTGTCGGAGGGGAATTATTCAGTCGATAAGCTGCAGGAACTCGAGTTTTTGAATGACCTAAGTGTTTTATCCGTTGAATAGATCGTACTATGAAAGAAAATTTTTTACTTGAATTCATCATTTACCTTTCCGCCGCTCTGGTATTCGTACCTCTGGCGAAAAAGCTGGGACTGGGATCTGTGCTCGGCTATTTGTTAGCCGGCATCATGATCGGTCCCTTTGTGATCGGTTTTATCGGGCAGGAAGGAAAAGACCTGATGCACTTCGCAGAGTTCGGCGTCGTCATGATGCTGTTCCTGATCGGCCTTGAGCTGGAGCCACTCAAACTCTGGAAAATCAGAAACCAGATCGTGGGCGTGGGCTTGTCGCAGGTCATATTGACAACCGCGCTTTTTTTTGCAGGCGGACTTCTTCTGAATATGAACTGGCAAAGCGCGCTGGCCATAGGTATGGCGCTTTCCATGTCTTCCACAGCTCTGGTATTGCAATCCATGAAGGAAAAAGGATTAATGAATACCGTAGCTGGAGAGGGATCTTTTGCGGTGCTTCTGTTCCAGGATATATCTGTAATTCCCATCCTTGCCATTCTGCCTTTGCTGGTATTTCTGCCTGTTGCTACTGCGGGCGAGGCGGGGCATTCCCTGATCGACGATCTGCCCGGATGGCTTAAGAGTATTACGATCCTGGGAGCCGTCATGGC
>JBJMLY010000431.1:0-9135 GCA_045805025.1 Cytophagaceae bacterium
CATCCACCCTCACTGTTCCCAGGCTTAATTTATTGCCTGGCATAAACCGGAGCGTTGCAGTTTTCCCGGCAGTATCGACATTCACCAGCAGATCGCCGGGTAGCTTGAAATTTTTTTCGGAGGATCGGGAATGTTGAAGAATACTGTAGTAAAAATAATTTGTATGTCCTCGCAGGGTGCTGTCTCTTATTTCGAACTCGACCATCAGGGTATCATCGGAATTGTTGATGATATAACCGTGCTGATGTCTTCCGCAACTTGTTAAGGCAAGAAGAGCGACGAAAATAACGTAGGTTGATTTCATAGGTAATAGAACTGATTGATGAGACTTAAATTCGTTAAAAATCAGCCTATAAAAAAATGCCTGTCTGAGGTTACGCCCCTCGGAATTTTTTCTGGAAAGGGGGAAGGTATAAAAAAACGATCGCCAGAGCATTTGCCTGGCGACCGTATTCATTAAAACAATCCAATTTAGCTATAAACCTGGGTACAAGTAAGGCCTTCCGAAAAACATTCTGAAAGGGGTTTATACTGAAAATCTCTGTGATTATACTGAAAATCAATATAATGGAGCTTCTTCCTGCCATGGAATTTCCACAACCACCTTTGTTCCTTCCCCGGTAGGGGAACTGATGGTAAGTTCTCCGTTCATGAGCTTGATTCTGTTTTTGATGTTTTTTAGTCCCATCGACGAGGATGATTTCAATGCATTTTGAATATCAAATCCTTTTCCATTGTCTTCCACTCTGAGCAACAGGGAATTCCTGTATACGATAAGGCTGAGCTCTGCTTTGCTGGCTGAGGCGTGTTTGCTGATATTGTTAATCAGCTCCTGTGAAATTCTGTAAATGGTAATTTCGATATTACTGTCCATACGCTTTGAGTAGCCCGCTATGCTGCATTGGACGAGCAGATCTTTTGTGGAATTTTTTTCGCATAATTCCTTCAGGGTAGGAATAAGACCAAAGTCTTCCAGTATAGGAGGCATAAGCTGGAAGGAGATTGTTCTTGTCTGATTCACCGATTGCTCAAGAAGCTCCCGCAGGTTTTTTAGGACTGTTTTATCCGTCTGCTGATCCTGACTCAGTTCTTCTAATTTAAGCTGGGCTACATAAAGCAGCTGTGCTATATTATCATGAAGGCTTTCGGCGATGCGCCGGCGCTCTTCTTCCTGGGTCGAGAAAATGATTTTTAATTTTTCCCGCTCTTCCAGGGATGCCTGGATGATTTCGTTCGCCTTTTTTCTTTCTGAAATATCAATCGCAGTCATTCTGCAATGCTTTTGATTTGAAGTCTCGTCGAGGGTAATGCTTGAATCAAGCTGTACAAAAAATGTATGACCATCTTTGTCGATCATTTTTATCTCTGCACTCTGGTTCTCTTCGGTGCTGAAAATCCTGAAAAGCAGTAAGTGAAAAATATCGGAGGAGTCGGTATGTATAAAGGATTGAAATCTTCGCCGGATAATATACTTTTTCTCTCTGCCCAGCATCTTGCTGCCCATATAGTTCGATTTCAGGATGATTCCCTGCTGATCCAGCGTGAAATAGCCGACAGGAGCGAATTCGTAAAGATCCTGAAATTTATGGGATAGAATTTCGTATTCCATCTTTCCCCTGATCAATTCCTCGTTCTGCATTTCCAGCTCTACCTGATGGACCTGAAGCTCATGAATTATTTCCTTGATCTTGTCTTCGGGATATTGTCTGAAAATATCGTCCGGATAGCTTTGCCTTACCTTTTCTTCAGCAAGCTTCCGAAGGCCTTGTTTGTCAGGATTGGTTTTTTCTGGGTTCTCTTCCATAGGATAGGGGAAGTATTAGTACATGTCCGGTAGTTTATGAAATATCCTCCACGGTCAGTAGAATCATTTTTCTTTCTTTATCCTCATTCGTAATACTCCTTGCACTCAAAAGCATTTTTCTTTTGCCAATAACAGGGAAATTATGTTCCACTTTATAATTCGTAAGCTCATTCTTCTGAGGCAGGATTTCCAGCAATAACTTTTTAAGCTCAGGAATGTTCCATTGTCCGTTTCCGATTTCAAACAAATTCTTTCCTTTGGTATCCAAAGGAAGCACTTTAAAGTTTTTATAAAAGGCCTCATTGACGGACATAATATGAAGGTCCTTGTCCAGTACGATCAGAGGCTGCCTGACGGTATTGACAATATTCTCCGCGAAAATCCTGGCAAATTTTTCATCGCTAAGCTGGTTGTGGATGCTTATATCCGTAAAGGTAATAACTACTCCTTCTATATAATTATCAACCGTCCTGTAGGGCGAGATCCTCATCGCAAAGGAAGTTCCATCGGTGGTTTTGACCTGTTTTTCCTTGGTAGAGAGGCGATCCAATACTTCTCTGATATCATTTTCCAGGTTGGTATATGTAAGGTTGGAGGCAATGTCTGTAATTGGCCGTCCTACGTCGGCGCTGATCAGTTTAATGATCTTGCTGGCAGTAGGGGTAAATCTTTTCAGGTTCAGCTTCTGGTCAAGGAAAATAGTGGCTATCTGGGTGCTGTCCAGCAGATTTCTCATATCGTTCGTGATCTGGGTATATTCGATCATCTTCGTATTTAATTCCGCATTGACCGCGACCAGCTCTTCATTCAGGGACTGCATTTCTTCCTTGGAAGTGGTGAGCTCTTCGTTGGAGCTTTGCAGCTCTTCGTTGATGGATTGCAGCTCTTCGTTCACGGAAGTGATCTCCTCAATGGATGCTTCCTTTTCCTCAATGGTATTTTTATATTGTTTTTTAATGAATTCAAGTTCTTTTTTCAGTTCCTCGATGGTTTTGTTCTGAGGAACATTCTCGGAATGTTTCAGGATCTCCGCGTCTTCAACAGCCGGTATCTCTTCAATGATCAGGAGAATTAAGCCATAGAGATCATTGGATTCGCTCAGGTCTTTTACCGTCAGATTGACAAGGATGTACGTGCTGTCAATTTTAATCCGTACGTTATTTCTGATAACAGTCGTATTGTGATTATTGAGCTCCTTCAGGGCTGAGTCAATTTCAAACTTCAGCCCTTCCCGCGCCATGGAGAATATATTTAAGGTAATCTGTCCTATTGGGAGCTCCAGATACCTGCCGGTATGTCCGTTTACATAGATGATATCCCCGTTTTTATTAATGATCACGGATGGGGGAGCATAACTATTAAGCAGGGATTTCTGGATTGCTTCCAACATGTTTCCGGGTACATGTTTTTTGCTTGACATTTTTTCGTTTTTAACTTCAGTATTTTCTATATGGGGAAGATGAGGGAAATTCGATAATTCGCTGAGGCTGGAGGAGATGTCCATTCGTTTGAACAAACGCCATTTCTGATCGGCTGTCGAGAAGAGGTCTCCAAATCCGCTGATCCCTTCCGATGCGCCCAGGAATAAATAACCTTTTTTATTCAATGCATAATGAAAAACCGAAATCAGCTTTTTCTGGGTTTCGGGCTTCAGGTAGATCAGCATATTTCTGCATGAAATAAGATCGAGCTTTGTAAAAGGCGGATCTTTAATAACACTCTGGGGCGCAAAGATCACGGTATCGCGTATCTCTTTTCTGATCTGATATCCGCTGCCTTTGGGGATGAAGAAATATTTCAGACGTTCTTCAGATACGTCTTTCACAATGTTCGCCTGATACCATCCGATGCGCGCTTTGTCAATGGCTTCATTGTCTATGTCCGTCGCGAATATCTGAACCTTCCAGCTATGGCCCGATTCGAGCTTGTTAAAATATTCTCTTAGCACGATGGCAATGGAATACGCTTCTTCGCCTGTAGAGCAGCCTGTCACCCAGATCCGGATTGCCTGCTCCTTTTCTTTGCTCCGCACAATTTCAGGTATCACAGTTTGCTTCAGGCTCTGAAAGGCTTCGGGATCCCGGAAGAAATTGGTAACGCCTATCAGCATTTCCTGGAACAGGATTTCGATTTCTTTTGGATTTTGCTGCAGGAGCTTGACGTAATCTTTTATCTTTTCCAGGTGATGAACGTTCATTCTCCTTTCTATTCGCCGGGATAAGGTGTTTTCCTTGTAGGTAAAAAAATCATGGCCGGTAATTCTTTTTACCAGCTGCAGTATTTTCAGCATGGAGCTGGCCGCATCTTCCTCGGGCATGCTTTGAGGTTTAGGGCGCTCCAGTGAGCTATGCTTTACAGCATTGATCAGTTTCTCCGGAAGATCCTCGACGGGCAGAACAAAATCGACCATACCTGTTTCAATAGCATGCTTCGGCATGCTGTCGTAGGTCGAGGATTCGAGCGATTGTACCATGACAATGCCGCCGTTTTTCTTAATGGATTTTACACCTTCCAGTCCGTCAGAACCCATGCCTGATAATATAATCCCTACAGCCTTGTCTTTATATTCTTCGGAAAGCGCTTTAAAAAAAGTGTCGATAGGCAGTCTTTGGTTTCTGGGAGGAAGATCACTGAGGTTAAATTTATGATCGACAATGCTCATTTCCTTTCCGGGAGGAATGATATAGACTCTATCGGGAGCTATGCTCATTCCATCGCTTACCTGAAATACATCCATCCTGGTATTGCGGGATATAATTTCGGGAAGAAAGCTTTCCCGGTTGGGGGACAGATGCTGAATAAGGATGAAAGCCATTCCTGAATCTTCCGGAATATTAATAAAGAATTGTTCAAAGGCTCCAAGCGCTCCGGCGGATCCGCCAATACCTACTACGGGGAATGGTTTATTCATTTTGTCATGAAATTAAGAGATAATTTGATCTTTTTCAATTGAATTGATGCTGGAGACTATAAAAACAAAATGCTGATGTAATCATCTAAAAGAGGCTATATAAAACAGACTTCTTTTTGTATTGTTCTTTTTTGACGTCAATACCATGGAACTTTTTCCATCTGATACTCTTTCTTTTAAGTGCTGAAACATCCCACAATGCCTTATCCGATCAGGGAAGGCGAACTTTACGTTCAAAAAAACTGTCATGGAATAGTTGTTTTTAGGCCCGGTTTTGAATGGTATTACGGTTTTTAATTCTGATGCTTGTATGTCTTCTTCCTTTCCGGGAAGGTAGTCCGCAGGTAAATGCTGAAGATAGTTCTTTAAAGAGCATAGACAGTCTTGTTTCAAAGTTTATAAGGGATTGGAATATTCCCGGAGCTTCGCTGGCTATGGCAAAGGATGGAAGACTCGTTTATGCCCGTGCTTTTGGATATGCAGACAAAGAGAACAGGGAAATAGTAACACCTGATCATCGCTTCCGGATCGCAAGTCTTTCAAAATTCATTACGGCCGTCGCGGTTATGAATCTGGCAGAGCAGGGAAAACTGAGGGTGGAAGATAAAGTATTCGGTCCGGCCGGTATATTGAATGATCCTGTTTATGGGAAAATAAAAGATAAACGATTGTTGCAGGTAACGGTCAGACAATTGCTGCAGCATACAGGAGGCTGGGACAGGGATGTTAGCGGAGATCCGATGGTCGGTTATGGCACCGATATTGCCCGGGCTATGAAGGTGAAAGCTCCCGCAGATCCGCAGACTGTCATCCGGTATATGCTGGGACAGAAGCTTGATTTTACTCCGGGAACAAAATATAGCTATTCGAATCTGGGATACTGCATTCTGGGGAGAGTAATTGAAAAATTGAGCGGAATGCCTTATTCCAATTACGTGCAGACAGTTCTGTTTGCTCCCCTGAATATTACGGCCATTCAACCAGGGAAAAACTTATACTGCGATAAGCTAGCCGGCGAGGTAAGATATTACGATGAGGGTTACACCTCTTCCTGTTATTGTGATAGAAGCAAAGTAAACTGGCCTTACGGCGGCTTTAATCTTGAAGCGATGGATGCCCATGGAGGATGGGTGGCTTCGTCCCGCGATTTTTTAAAATTTATTGTTTCGGCCGGCGGATCTTCCGGTGCTGCCCATATCATTTCACCCTCTTCAGTGAAAATGATGACCAGCTCCTGTTCCTTAAACAGCAATTACGGAATGGGTTGTCAGGTGAATAGCGCGGGGAATATATGGCATACGGGTGCTCTGCCCGGGTCCTCTTCTATGATGGCCAATCTTTCCAATGGGATCAGCTGGGTTATTCTTTTAAATGGACGCCCCGTGGACGCTAATTATTATTCAGCCCTGGATGAGCTGATGTGGAAGTCTATAAGGTCTGTAAAGATATGGCCTTCGGGTGATCTCTTTGTAAAAAAGAGCCCTTCTTAATCCCGGATTATTCATTAGAAAATAATCTTTCATTAACATACCAAGGAAATCAAGAGGTAGCTTTTTTCATTCTATTCAACCCCAATGGTTATTTTCTAATGAGGGATAAACCCAATGAATGCAGATAGTTCGGCTCATGCTTCGCCTCCTACTGCATAATTTGGGTTAAAACTCTGCCGCCGCCCTCCTCCTGGAGAAGGGCGGTTGTAGATGAATGAAGGCAGAGTTGGGGAGATCCGGCCCGGATCGTGTTTTACTTATTTCCCTCCTGTAGACGAGCCGCTGCTTGTCCCGGAAGTGGAAGAGCCGGAAGTTGAACCACTTGTACTTCCTGAAGAAGATGATCCTGATGTTGAACCGCTGGTACTTCCTGAAGAAGAAGAGCCCGATGTTGAGCCACTTGTGCTTCCTGAAGATGAAGAACCCGAGGTCGTGCCGCTGGTTGATCCGTACGTGGTTCCTGAAGTGGAACCGCTGCTCATCGAACCTGATGTTGAGCCGGAAGTAGAACCAGCGTTGGATTTACTTTTTCTTGAAGAACCAGAGGTGCTTCCGCCGGTGCTGCCGGTTGATCCGGAAGTGCTGCCTGAAGTAGACCCGGTGGTTCTTCCTGAATTAGGACCTGACGTAGTTCCATAGCCTGTAGTCGATCCTGACGTACTGCCGGAAGTACTTCCATAGCTGGTCGTAGAACCTGACGTACTGCCGGAGGTGCTTCCATAGCCGGTAGAAGATCCAGAGGTGCTGCCAGATGTACTTCCATACCCTGTGGAAGAACCAGAGGTGCTGCCTGAGGTAGTTCCTGAAGTGCTTCCGCTGCTTGAGCCTGATGTAGAGCTGCCTGATGTGCTTCCATTGGTAGTGCCGGAGTTGCCGTTCTTGCAGCTGGTAATAGCAAGGGTTGAAATCACCGCCGTGATCACAAAGCCTTTGAATATTGCTGTCGCAATAGTAAATGATTTTCTCGTTTTCATAGTTGAGTTTTTATGTGGTTATCTAACCTGACTTAAAGTCTTTGGTTATTTAAGTAAATACTGATTTTAACTGGTGCGATTACTGGTTTTACCTGCGTATATATTCCAGTCGCAAAATTGAAATAAGGAGCAGTGTAAGCTGCTCCTTAGTATTTAATACAGAATTACATGGTAGTGCTGCCTGTAGTAGAGCCTGTTGTAGTAGTCCCGCTTGTCGTGCCTGATGTTGATGTGGTACTTGTCGTTCCGGATGTTGTGGAGGTAGTTGTGCCTGATGTCGTACCTGAAGTGCTCGTTGTGCCTGATGTTGTTGAGCTGGTCGTACCTGAAGTGCTCGTTGTGCCTGAGGTTGTAGAGCTGGTCGTGCCCGATGTACTCGTTGTTCCTGACGTTGTGGAGCTTGTAGTGCCGGAAGTAGTGCTGCTGGTCGTACCTGAAGTGCTCGTTGTTCCGGAGGTGGTAGAAGAAGTTGTGCCTGAAGTGCTTCCGCTGGTGGTGGTCGTGCTGTTCGGACTTACAGCATCGTCATTGGGATGACAGCTTGTGTTGAAAGCCACAATACCTGCTAAAGCAATTGCCATAGTTCCTCTGAAAATATTTTTTACAATGTTGTAAGCGAATTTGTTTTTCATAGTTGTCTGTTTTAGTTTAAAATTTTTATAGAGATATAACTATGTCCGGACTCCGACGGCTACCCGGCAAATACCTGTTTTCTTAAATTGAAATACGGGTTTTGAAAACGTAAAACTTATTCAGGTTCCGATAAAATCCACGGTGATGAAGTATAAGAATCCCAGTCTTGCTTCAGAAGATCAACCTTACTGCTTATCAGAGGAGCAGGCACTCTGCCGTTAAGACTTACGGAAGAGAAAGCATAAATTTCAGGGTTTTTAAATCCTTTCTTTAAATAAAGCTTATGCAGATGCCTGCTGAATTGCCAGATCATATCGGGACGGCAGGCCATGGCATTGTACTGTTCCGGATTAAGCAAATGAAACGGATACACCATTTCGGAAACGCCTCTTTCCGGATCGTCAATTCTGAAAAAAACAGAACCCGTCTTTACCCTCAGCATCATATGCCAGGACATCCTGTGCCCTTGTTCTGTCCAGTGTACATTGCCTTTGTAGAGCAAATGTCTTAAAGGAAGCAACAGTTGGATGGATATATAAAGCAGCAATGCCGTTACCGTGATTCTCTTCCGGAATAATGAGTTCGTGTTTTCAGACGAAAAATTGCCCGCTGATTTTGTCCGGAAGAAAAACTGTTCCAGCTTTCGTGCAGGGATAAATAGTATTGACGTGCCGATCATCAGGTAAGGAAAGACTCCGATCCCGAACACGCATGAATTGAAAAGATGGAAAAACAGACAGCACAGTAAAGCAGGGACGCGCGTCTTTTTCCAGAGCAGGGCTGGAATAATGAACAGATCAAAAAGGATCCCTCCGTAGGCTATAAAATATCTGAACCAGGTTTGCTGCAGCAGATCTCCGATCAGGAACAGATCTTTTCTGGAGGCAAACAGTATTTCCAGTGGCTTTCCCTGCAGCCAATCCACAGAAATTTTGCCGATGCCTGCAAAAAAATAAACGATGCTGATCTGTACGATAAGGATCAGCTTGCACCAGTAATGACATTGATCGCTTTTAATAGCCGGATTCCTGGCAGCGTCCATCGAATATTTTTTCTCAGCAGGCAGGAATATCATAATGCCCGAAAGCAGCAGCAGCAGGTAATAGTGGTTGTTGTAATTGGTTTTCTGCATCAGGTAAGAGCTCCACCAGAGGAACGTGAAGAGTATCATGGATATGCGGTATTGCCATCCGGTCATAATCAGCAATCCCAGCCCGGCCATTACACCATAAACGATATACATGATTCCGCCAGGCTCTGGGTGCAGCCATTCAAATCCTATAAAAGTAAATGCATAGCCGGGATCAATAAAGGTTTCCCTGA
>JBJMLY010000432.1:0-2202 GCA_045805025.1 Cytophagaceae bacterium
CCTCGGAGAATCTGTGGTTTTCCTCAAAGAATCAGTAGAAGAAACAACTGATAAAAAGAGAACCTTCCACAAAGTCCGTCTTTCTGACGGGAAAGAAGGCTGGGTACAGGGTGAATTTATAGTTCCGAATGCTACCGGAGCCGCCATCACTGAGACCACCAGCATTTACAGCAGACCGGAACTGACCACTGCTTCCAAAAATTCCTTCGAACCTTTCGATATTATCGCGGTCATTTCTGAAAAAGACGGCTGGATCGAAGTCATAGGAAAAAGGAGAGCCGGGACATGGATTGACAAAGGATACATCAAACATAAAGGATATTCCCAGAGCGACAAAGATATAGCGGTGGCGGTTTGCGTAAGCCGTGCACTGGCAAAAACCAAAACCGAAGAAAAGGTAGCCGAACTTCAGAAAATCCAGAATAATCCGGATATGTCAGGCTCAAGCTTCGATGTTCAGATCGCCGATATGCTTGAACAGTTGAATCCGAATACAGCTTATTCGGGCGATGACGCCCCGGTCGACACCACTATGGTTGGCGAATAAAAACATTGAAAACATTGATTTCTCTTCCATAAAAAATCCCGGCCATAACCGGGATTTTTTATGGAATAAGGTTTAACGCATTAAAATGCACCTTTTAAAGATTCCTTTTGTTTCAAAGGATATAAATGTAAACGTAACGGTATGAAAAAGTGGCTGATAATGCTTGGAATCTCAGGCTTCCTGACCGCAGGTTTCGCTCAGGCTGGAACTATAGCTCAGAAACCTGAAAAAGAAAAAACCAAGAAAGTGAAGGATAACGGAACTGTGAAAGAGAAAAAAGTCAAAGACGATGGGTCGGTGAAAAAGAAAACAACGAAAGCCGATGGAAGCGTCAAGAAAGAAAAAAAATACGAGTACAATTAAAAGAAAGTCCGGAAAAACCGGACTTTCTTTTTTTTCTATTTATTAATCAACTCTCTTTTCTTTTTATCCTCGATCAGGGCTTTCATGGATACCCAATGGCCATGACCCAGCTTTTCATGCGAAGATTTGAGTTTTTCAAGAGCAGGATCGTATTGTCCAAGCAGCATGTAGGCAATAGCCGCATTGTAATCGCAAACACCTGAAATCTTCTTAGTCACTTTTTGTTCTGCAGACAAGGAAGGATTATACTGGTTACCCAGACTCTTAGACAACACAAGAACCCTGTTAAGCAGAGTTTTAATCTGATCGGGAGATGCTTTGGAATTCACGAGTTGAAAAGCTTTCATCAGGTAAATATGACTTGAATCCAGCTGGGGAAAATCAAATTTGTTCGATTCCACATAAGGAAGATTTATTGCTTCCTTTACTTCCGCATAGGCCAGATGATTCTGAATGTAGGAAGAACCTTCTTTAAGCGCAATATCTCTCAGATGGTTATTTGCATAGCTGCCGAATGTGCTGTTGGAAAAGCTGCTTTGCATCTGCGCTTTATCCTTAAAATCGTTGAACGACTGCTGCGGATATCGTAGCTTTTGCTCCGCTCCCGAAGAAACAAGCGTAACCGCCTGCAAAACGTTCCCTTTGGAATCTTTGATTTTGAGAATTAACGGACATGTATAAACCAGGTCCATATGATAATTAATTTCCTGTTTGCCACTGGAAGTCTTGGTATTTGAATTGACCGTTTCCTTTACCAGATTGATCTGAGAAAAAGAAAAATCCAGCAGAACATCGGGAACGATATCGCTGCCCGGAAGAATTCTTTCGTACCCATCAACCAGCAGATATTGTGTTAAGGCCTGTTCCAGGCTATATCCGTTAAAATTATGTCCCTTACCGGAGAAACTGACCGTACCTGGATTAAGGTTAATGGAATAGGTTCTAATACCCTTTGGAAAGGGCGTTTGAGGCGGTCTCTTATAGATATAATTTACTTTTTCAAAATCCACTTTCTGCGCATACAGCGGAAGTGACGCTGAAATCAGCATAAGAAAAAACAAAGTATGTACTGCTATATGTCTTCTGGTCATCGGTTGTTGCCTTTGGGGAAAAAAATATTCTCTTCGTGGTTTAGCTGCTCCAGAATTCTTTCCGTGATGCGGCTTTTAATCCTTCTCTCATCTTTGGGATGAACGGGGTAAGTAAGTATTGCCTGGATCCACATATTATCGGCGGGCTTGAAGGAAACTTCAGGTTCCTCGTTAATATTGGCATCATCCACATGCGCCTGA
>JBJMLY010000433.1:0-3611 GCA_045805025.1 Cytophagaceae bacterium
AAACGACGATATTCTTAAATACCAGCATCAGCTGAGCGTAATCAAAAATCTCTACTCAAAACTGGATGCAGCCTAGACAAGAATAAAAGTATCTGAATCATCAGCCCATCCTTTTCTTTTACAATCCCTGCAGCGATATTTGTGCGCTGATGTCACAATTTAATTATCGTAGCTACCTTGGCGCCGTACTTACTTTTATGGGCGCCATTTGTTTTTCCGCCAAAGCGGTCATGGTAAAGCTCGCTTATACCTATCAGGTGGATACGCTTTCATTGCTCACTTTAAGAATGCTGATTTCCCTCCCTTTCTTTGCAGGAATCGCTATCTACTCCAACAGGAAAAATCCGGGAACAAACCTGACCGTGAAAGACTGGCTTATGGTGGTTATTCTGGGCGTAACCGGTTATTACCTGGCAAGCCTTTTCGATTTCGAAGGACTACGATTCATTTCTGCCGGACTGGAAAGACTTATTCTTTTTGTTTATCCGACGCTTGTTGTAGTTTTATCCGCCATCTTCTTTAAAAAAAAAATCGGCGGAAAGGAATACCTGGCCCTTTCTCTTACCTATATCGGTATCGCTGTTGTTTTTTTAGGCGATCTTAACCTGCATCAGAAAGATCTGTGGCTGGGAGCCGGTCTTATTTTCGGAAGCGCATTCACCTACGCCGTTTACCTGATGGGAAGCGGAGAACTTATTCCAAAACTAGGCTCCATGCGATACACCTCGTACGCCATGATCGTTTCCACCGCTGCCGTCTGCATTCACTATGTGTGCAGCTCGGAAATAAAACTTTTCAGCTTCTCCAGGGAAGTTTATATTCTCAGCACGGTGATGGCTGTATTCTCTACGGTCATTCCAGCCATGCTTCTTTCCGAAGGCATACGGATGATAGGGTCGGGCAGAGCTTCCATTATCGGCAGTGTCGGTCCGGTATCGACGATTCTTCTGGCATATATTTTTCTCGGTGAAGACATCAGCTTCATTCAGATTATTGGAACCATACTTGTTCTGGCGGGGGTGCTAACCGTAAGCAGATCGAAAACAGCATCTGCGAAAAAGTGATTATACATCATTGCGACGCAAATGGAACTATGTTTTATAGAATCACTAAATTATGTTGGTGATTTTAATTTTCATAGAAAGCCGAAGCAATCTCCATGCTAAAGCAACTATAGCACGCGAATTGCTTCGGCCTATCAATAAATAAGTATCAGGATAACTTCAGTTTCCCATTCTTAATTTGGGTCTGCATTTGCCCCGCCATGACGGATAGCCCTACTATTTTCCCTCAGCCAACACCTCTCCTTCCAGTGTCAGCACTGTAGTTCCTCCCTCCACATTGGCAATCACGGTAACTGTTTTACTGAATGATCCAGGACTGGCGGCATTATATGTCGCCTTGATAAAGCCGGTACCACCAGGATAAACCGGTTCCTTCGAATACTCAGGAGTCGTACAGCCGCAGCCTGCCTTAACACTGGTAATGACGAGCGGAGCTCCGCCGGTATTCTTAAATTTGAATACCGCCGACACAGGCGTATGCTGCGTGGTCTTGCCCAGATTGATTTTAACGCTTTCCCAGCTAAAGGCCGGAGTAGTCTCTGAAAATAACTGCGTTTCGATCCTTTGTCCGTATGCAGACAGGATCAACACAGTGAAAACAATGGATAACATGGATATCTTTTTCATAAGCTTTTTTTCAGCAAGATGGCCGATTGATCAACAGGTCCGTGTTATCTCTTGCCTAAGATTTGTTAATGAAATGTTAAATATTGATAACACATGCTTTTTTGAGCTAAATTGAATGAATGAAAAGAAATACGATCAGGCTGATCATCCTTCTGGGCACCCTTTCGATCGTGGGAATTATCCTCACACAGGTTTATTGGGTGGTGCAGGCATTTGATCAGAAGGAGAAAGAATTTAACCTGAACGTACAGACTTCCCTGAAAAATGTAGCGCAAAGCATTCTAAACTACAATCATAATACCTCTCCCCTCATCGACCCTGTCCACCAGGCTTCTCCTTATTACTTTACCGTCGCAGTCAATGATAAAATCGACCCGAAACTGCTGGAAGGCCTTCTGAAGAATGAATTTCTGAAGAATGGAATAAAAACCGATCTGGATTACTACATCTACGACTGCATCGGCAAAAAAATTGAATCCCAGGGACAGGTTTCTTTCGAGAAAAACAATGAAGGAGAAAAAGAAGCATACAGACTCCCGGAATGGAAATATGAAAATTACTATTTCGGCATTTATTTTCCTCAGAAAAACCTGCACATCATCCGTAGTATGAGCTTGTGGTTTTTTTCAACCTTTGTGATTCTTTGCATTGTCACATTTTTCGGCTATTCGCTTTTTGTAATTCTGAAGCAGAAAAGGCTTTCGGAAATTCAGAAAGATTTCATCAACAATATGACGCATGAGTTCAAAACGCCTATTACCACCATTTCCATCTCGGCAGAAGTATTGAAAGATCCGGAAATTATCAATAATCCGGATCGCCTGAGAAATTATGCTTCCATTATCGAAGAGGAAGCAAGGCGTTTGCAAACGCAAGTTGACCGCGTACTGCAGATGTCTGTGCTGGACAAAGCGGAAATTAATCTAAAAAAGGAAAAGCTGGATATACATGAAATCCTGAAAAACGTGGTGGCAAACATACGCATATCCTCGGCTACTGCTGACATTCAGTTTGATCTTCGTGCCGGCAACTTTATACTGAATGCCGACAGACTTCACACGACCAACATCCTGTATAACTTGCTGGACAATGCGCTGAAATATTCAGAAGCCCAGGCACGGATATTCATCAGCACGGAGAACAGCAGCAACGGAATTCTCGTCCATATTAAAGATCATGGCAGAGGCATTAAAGAGGCAGACCGGAAAAAAGTCTTTGAAAAATTTTACCGGGTACCCCAGGGAAACGTACATGACATCAAAGGATTCGGACTTGGATTGTATTATGTAAAAAAACTGGCCCTGGCGCACAAAGGAGAGATCAGCCTTCAAAGCCAGCTTCATGAAGGCAGCACATTCACACTCTTTTTACCTCATGAATAAAGGAAAGATCTTACTGGCGGAAGACGATACAAACCTGGCTTTTGTGGTGAAAGACAACCTGGAGATTGCCGGCTTTTCAGTAACTCTTGCCTCCGACGGAGAAATGGCCCTCGAAGAATTTATGAAACAAAAATACGAACTGTGTATACTTGATGTGATGCTGCCTAAAAAAGATGGTTTTACCCTGGCCGAGGATATCCGCAGAAAAGACCAGCATATTCCCTTGATTTTTCTGACGGCGAAAGGGATGAAGGAAGATCGTATCCGGGGATTCAAAACAGGCGGTGACGATTACATCACGAAGCCTTTCAGCATTGAAGAGCTGCTGCTCAGAATCGAAGTTTTTTTGAAGCGCAGCCGCGGCGCAGATCAAACCCTCAGTCTGTTCGAAATCGCTTCCTATACGTTCAGCTATTCCGATTTAAATCTGAGCCGCGAAGGAAAATCATTTTCGCTGACACAGAAAGAGGCCGACGTTCTGAAGCTCTTCTGCCTTCATAAAGATTCTTTGCTGAAACGCGAAGAGATCCTGAACAAG
>JBJMLY010000434.1:0-11336 GCA_045805025.1 Cytophagaceae bacterium
CCGGCTCGTCGACTACGATAATGAAACGCATTGCATAGTGACCAGTTCCGCAGATCTCAGCACAGGCAAGTTCGTAGTTAAACTCCGGATTGCCCAGCTCATCTCTCATCTCTCTTGTACTCTTCAATGGTTTGAAGTGGAATTTGGTAGGCATACCGGGAACAGCATCCATCTTCACTCTGAAGTGAGGCATATATACGCTGTGCAGTACATCACGGGCTCTGATTCTCAGAAGCACATTCTTGCCTTTAGGCATATGCAGCTCTTTCGGAACAAAGTCATCGTAACATGCTGAATCGGATACATCAATACCAAATTCATTGAATGCATCGATCTGTTTGTAATTGTAAGTACCTAGTTTTTTGTCGGCACCAGGGTATCTTACCTGCCATGCAAATTGTTTACCCATTACCTCGATCACTTCACTGTCGCCAGGGGCTTGTCTGGTAATTTCAGACCATTCTTTCCATCCGTAGAACACAAGGATCGCCATGACAATAGCAGGGATCACGGTCCAGATCACTTCCAGTTTATGATTTTCAGGATAGAAATAAGCTTTACGTCCTTCTTCGTATTGGTATTTGTAGCTGAATACAAAAAGGAAGATGTTCGTTACAATGAAAGCGAAACACAGGATGGCCATGGTAATCCAGAACATCATATCTGTTTTACGTCCATGCTCTGAAGCTGCTTCAGGAAGATGATACTGACTTGAATGGATCGTAATCCATACGAAACCGATCAAACCCAGAATAAATACCGCAAGGAGCAGAAATGCATTTACCTTGTTACTCATTCCGGCAGTCTTCAGATAACTTCCCCGCATAATGGACACAAGGGAATGTATCCTGAAAATAAGGAGAAGGATTACTAAGATCAGAACTGCAGCAATACCTAATATCATCTCAATCATTTTTGTATTATTTTATAATATTAATTTTTGACCTACTAATTATTAATAAATGTGGTGATGAACACTTTCTTCCATCATCGGGTGATTCTTCGCCACCAGCGATACTTTTGACAAGCCTGTAAGAGTCAGGAAGGCAAAGATGCTTCCGAATATCATCGTCATACCAACTTCTACCAGAAGGAAGGTCAGATCAAGTCCGCCATTATCTTTCAGCAATGGAGGTGTCATCATGATGTAGAAATCCATCCAGTGTCCGAAGATGATTGCGATACATACTATCTTGAGTATAATAGTCTGCCTCTTCGCATTTCTGGTCATCAGAAGCAGGAATGGGAAAAAGAAGTTAATGATCAGATTCATGAAGAATACCGGTGTATATACATCGTTCTGTAATCTCTCCACGAAATAAACAGACTCTTCAGGAATATTTGCATAATAGATCAGCAGGAACTGTGCGAACCAGATGTAAGTCCAGAAAATACTGAATGCGAAAACGAATTTACCAAGGTCGTGAATATGGCTTTCGTTGATGATCTGAAGATAGCCTCTTTCTCTCAGCATGATTGCGATAAGAGTGATCACAGAAAGACCAGTAACAAACCAGCTGGCGAATACATACCATCCGAACATGGTGCTGAAGAAGTGTGGATCGATTGACATCACCCAATCCCATGCTGATGTTGAAGAAGTAATACCAAAGATCACCAGGAAGCCTGCAGATAAAACTACGCTCTTGTCATGGTAAACAAGGCCGCCTTCCAGATCTTCTTTCTTGGAATAGCCTCTCAGCATCCACCAGGTTCCAATCCATAGAGAATAATAAAGAATAAGACGAATCCAGTAGAAAGGCTGATTTAAATATCCGCTTTTGCCGGCAAGAACTTCATCGTAATGAGGGTTTGCTGTTTTACCATCAGATAGATATTCCTCATATAAATGATGATGTGTCCAGTGAAAAAGGTCATGACCAAATGCAGCAAATAAAATAATCGCTAAAGGGAATCCTACCAGCAAATAATTTCCAAATGATTCAGGAATTCTTTTGATCGCTGCACTCCAGCCTGCCTGCGCCACATAGTTGAAAGCAACAAAGAAAATACCGATAAGTGCAATACCGCTGAAGAAAACGTTATTCTGCCAGAGATCCTTCTTAAGTCTCAATGCCCACGGATAACCATGAGCTTCTCCATGTCCGCCTTCATCTCCTTCTTTAGCAGAAGGAGTAGCCTCTTCCTTGGATGGATTGTTTTCATTATTAACGACTTTATCGCCTTCTTTTTTTACCGATTCTACTTTGGTAGATTCATGAGATTCGTGTTTACCAAATCCATCACGGGTAATTACGAAGATTCCCAAGGCCAGCAATACTATTCCGATACCTAAAAAAGTAAAAATTCTTGTTTTAGCCTCGCTGCTGAATATAAATTTTTCTTCAATCATGATTTAAGCAATTTTATAGTATTGATATTATTTGGCTATTTCTTGTTTAACGTAACGGGCTATCTTCCATCTCTCCTCCGGATTCAGCTGAGAAGCGTGCGATGCCATCAGCCCCTTACCCATGGTAATGACATGGAATACATAGCCTTCGGATCTTGCTTTCATTCCTCCGGAAGTCAGGTTGGCAACACCGGCAAATTTTTCAGAAACCGGACCTTTACCGTCTCCTGTTTCACCATGGCAATGCTGGCAGAACTTGGAGAACAATACTTTACCGTCTTCCAGAACTGCTGCATCCATTGGTAATGGACTTACATTGTTCTTGTCAGCGAAATTGAAGCTGTCTTTAGACAGATGGTAAGGCATCCATCCTCTTTTAATGGTTCCTTTCACCGGTACTCTGCTGTTCACTGGAGTATATCCGTTTGAAGAGTCCGCATTATAAAAGTTTGAATTGTAATATTCACCGTAGTTCTTACCGTAATTCTCGTTGTCGGTTTTAGCATCGGAAGTTACCCAGTTACCGGCACTCTCGTCGTCCACCTGAGTCAATGCTTCGTAAGCGACCGAATGATACATATTGGGTGCTTATTCTGCACGAGGTTTCTGGTGTTCGTCTATCCAGCTAAAATCATGGTTGCATGAACTCATAAAAAGTACAGAACCGACGATCAGAAAAGTATTTTTAACAGAAATCATATATCTAAATTTCATTTCTTAAGCTATAGTTTTAGTGGATATCTCCGCAGCTCCGTTGCTCTTCAGAATGCTGGTGAGCTTTGTATTGTCCAGGTTATGATTTTTATCAACGTTGATGGCCATTACAAATTTATTATCGGTGCTTCTTTTATCGAAGATCACCACTTTGTCCGTTCCCCAGGGTTTCAAGCCTGCCACGATCAAGAAGCTCAGCGCCATTCCATGCGCAGAGAAAAGCACAGTCACCTCGAAAGTAATCGGAATAAATGCCGGAAGCGGAATATAGGGCTTACCTCCGATATCCATAGGCCAGTCAAGGCCGAGCATACCGATCATCATGGTCAATGCACAGATAGTACCTGTTAAACCGAAAATGAAAGCGCCGACAGGAAGGTTTGATGGACTGTAACCAAGAGCTTCATCCAATCCGTGTACAGGATAAGGTGTATACACTTCGTGGATCTTCACTCCCTCCTTGCGGATTTTAGGAATTGCTTCCATGAGGATTTCTTCCTCGTCAAATACTCCTACTAAAAAGTTTTTACCTTTTGACATATACTATCTATTTGTGGTCGTTTTTAGATGATGATTTTAAAATAGACTTTACCTCCGCCATGTTGATCACCGGGAAATATTTAGCGAACAGCAGGAACAACGTAAAGAATAATCCGAATGAGAATAAATAAACTCCGGCATCATAAAGAGTCGGGTTAAAGTCTGACCAGCTTGAAGGAATATAGTCTCTGTGCAGAGATGTCACAATGATTACAAATCTTTCAAACCACATACCGATGTTTACGATAATGGAAAGGATGAATGTCCAGAGAATGCTTCTTCTGATTCCTCTGATCCAGAACAGCTGTGGAGAAATCACGTTGCAGGTCATCATTGACCAGTATGCCCAGAAGAACGGACCGAAGGCTCTGTTGATGAAAGCGTACTTTTCATAAGGCACTCCTGAATACCAGGCGATGAAGAATTCAGTCAGGTAAGCGATACCTACGATAGATCCTGTCAGCACGATAATCTTGTTCATGGATTCGATGTGCTCGATCGTGATGTAATCTTCCAGCTTGAAAAGAACTCTGGTGATCAGCATCAGGGTTAACACCATGGCGAAACCCGAGAAGATCGCACCGGCCACGAAGTATGGAGGGAAGATGGTGGTGTGCCAGCCCGGAATAACCGAGGTAGCAAAGTCCATACTTACGATGGTATGCACTGAAAGTACGAGTGGGGTTGAAAGGCCGGCCAGTACAAGACAAACAGCCTCATATCTTGACCATGTTTTAGCAGAGCCATCCCAGCCGAAGCTCAGCGCTCCGTAAATTTTTTGTCTGATCTTGGTAGTTGCCCTGTCTCTGATGGTAGCGAAGTCGGGAATCAAACCCAGGTACCAGAACACTAATGAAACAGAGAAGTAAGTTGAGATCGCGAATACGTCCCAGAGAAGCGGTGAGTTAAAGTTAGACCATAGAGAACCGAAAGCATTCGGCAGTGGGAAATTCCAGTATCCAACCCATGGACGGCCCATGTGAAGAACAGGGAAAAGCGCGGCAGCCATAACGGCGAAGATGGTCATCGCTTCAGCAGCACGGTTGATGGAAGTTCTCCATTTCTGTCTGAAGAGCATCAGAATCGCAGAGATCAGCGTACCTGCGTGACCGATACCGATCCACCATACGAAGTTTGTAATATCCCAGGCCCAGTTTACCGTTTTATTCAATCCCCATACTCCGATACCTTCCCAGAGTAATGTACAGACGCAATAAAAACCAAAACTGAAAACGATCAACGCAACTGTAAATCCGACCAACCATGATTTGGAGGGCAAAGTTTCTACCGGTCTGCAAACATCAGCGGTAACATCTGCTATTGTTTTACCACCTGTAACTAATGGAGGCCTTACGGATGAAGTAACTTGCATATTAATTGTATCTATTTATAATTTAAAAATTAAGCCTATTTATTTCTAACCTTGGTCAAGTAAGAGACGTTTGGTTTCGTACCTACCTCTTCGATCACATGGTATGCTCTCTCTTTATTTTCAGTGTTCAGCTGAATAAAGATCTTGCTCTTATCATCGTTCATATCTCCGAATGTGATTGCGTCGGTCGGACAAGCGCTTGCGCATGCAGTAACCACTTCGCCGTCTTTCGGTCTTCTTTTCTCTCTCTTGGCGGAAAGCTTTCCTTCCTGGATTCTCTGTACGCAAAACGTACATTTTTCCATCACACCTCTTGAACGTACTGTTACGTCAGGGTTCAGCACCATTCTACCCAGTGCGCTGTTCATACCAAGGTTTTTATCGAACTGATCGTTCTCGAAATACTTGAACCAGTTGAATCTTCTCACTTTATACGGACAGTTGTTCGCGCAATATCTTGTACCGATACATCTGTTGTAAGCCATCTGGTTAAGACCTTCTGAGCTGTGCGTCGTAGCGGCAACCGGACAAACCGTTTCGCACGGAGCGTGGTTGCAGTGCTGGCAAAGCATTGGCTGGAAGGTAACTTCCGGATTGTCTTCCGGCTTCTCCAGTTCTGCAGGGTCTCCCTTAAAATAAGTACCTGGTTTGTTCGCTTTATTTTCTTCTGCGCTGCTGTAGTATCTGTCGATCCTCATCCAGTGCATTTCTCTTCTGTTCAGAACTTCTTTTTTACCGACAACAGGGATGTTGTTTTCTGACTGACATGCCACCACGCAAGAGCCGCAGCCGATGCATGAGTTCAGGTCAATCACCATTCCCCAATGGTGGTTTTTCTTTTCGTGCGGATCCCATAGATCGACATCTTTGTGGGTCGGATCAACAGGTCCGCCGCTGGTGTTGATTTTTGGAAAATGTCTTCCTGCCGCAGCATTCTTTACATATTCAGTAAGAATCGTATCCTGGATTACAGGACGGGCCATGATCGTATGGTGTGTTTGTGTCTGCGCGATTTTTGCAGTATCGCCAGTAGCAGCGATTGTAACCGCTCCAGGGCAATAGCTGAGCGTACCGTTTGCCATTGCTACCAGTGGGAATGCATTCGCTCCGATTCCATCGCCGCATTTACCGGCTTTGGTTCTTCCGTAACCGATGGCTAAAGATACCGTGCCTGATGCCTGTCCCGGCTGGATAAGAACGGGAACTGCTTTGTCTAATTTTTTACCATTCACGGTAACAGTGACCAGATCTCCCTGGCTCCATCCTTTAGCGGTAGCCAATGAAGCCGGAACCGCTAAATAGTTATCCCATGTAGCTTTGGAAATAGGATCAGGTAATTCCTGCAGCCATGGATTGTTGGCCTGAGCGCCAGAACCTATTCCTACTTTTTCATATAATTTTAATTCAATCTCACCGGTTTTCTTTGCGGCTTCTGAAATCGCGGTGGCAATGCTGCCAAGATCCGCGTTCATTGATACATTGGAAGCCGGAGCTGATGATTCCTGAGTAGCCGTAGAGTCAGAAGCCGTGTTATTCATCTCTGAAGACACGCCTTTGCCTGACTCGTACACGCCGTCCTGAAGCGCTTTATCCCATGCTGACTGGAACAGACCAGGCAGAATAGATTTCCAGGTGTTCTGGATGTAAGAATAATAATCCTGTGTATTGCCTGCCCAGGTAAGAAGACTTTCCTGCGCGCATCTTGTTTCTTTGAATAATGGAGAGATGGTTGGCTGGGCAAGGCTCAGCATACCTTTCTTAGGCTCCGCATCGTTCCATGACTCCAGGTAATGGAAGTCCGGGCAGATGTAGAAATTTTCACCGGAAGCAGTTTCATCCGCTCTGTCGGAGAAGGATACTTTAAGATCTACTTTATTCAGAGCCGCTGCAAGATCAGCGCCCATCGGGTGATCATAAACAGGGTTTGATTTGTAGAATATAACCGCTCCGATTTTTCCATCTTTTACATCCTGAACGAAGGCTGACATCTTCTCGTCATCACCTTGTCTCACATACGATGGAGTGTTCAGGTTAATGGTTTTGCCATAGTTGCCAAGTTCCGAGTTGATCGCGTTGACCAGGTTCTGAACGGCTACATCGTTAGAGCCCGATACCACCAGAGATTGGCCTCTGTTTGCCATCAGTTCTTTCGCTGCGTTTACGATGTTCTCGTTTTTAATATCTTTCACGCTGATCTTACTTCCAGCGATCTGGTTGTACAGAGCCGCTACATACAGGCCTTCCTCAGATGGCTTTACAGTTGATCTTACGTCTGCGTTACTACCGGTCAGAGACAGATTGGTCTCAAACTGATAGTGCTTGTTCATGTTCTTTTTGCTCTTACCTAATTTTCTGCCTGCAGAATATTGTTTTGCAAATTCCACCGGAGAGAGCCATGTACCAAGGAAGTCAGCTCCGAAGCTTACGATCACGTTTGCTTTGCTGAAATCATAGGAAGGAACAACTGCTTTCCCGAAAGAAGCCTGATTGGATTTAATCAGTCCGCTCACAGAATGTGCATCGTACATCACATGCTCTGTTCCGGAATATTTTGATTTGAAATCGGCGATCACCTTTTTGGTGGAAGGGCTCATGATCGTAGAAGACACGATTCTGATTCCTTTGCCGGCAGCAGATGCTGCGTTTAATTTAGCGATGATCTCTTTATCGGCAACCGCTTTTTCTATTTTGGCGCCGTTCTTCATGAATGTCTGAAGTCTGGCTATATCATAAAGACTAAGTACAGATGCCTGAACTCTGGCGCTTGTACCGCCCATGGTTACCTTTGATAAGGTATTGCCTTCGATCTTTACAGGTCTGCCCTCTCTGGTTTTTACCAGGATGCTGCAGTACTCGCCATTTTCCTGATAGGTCGATGCATACCAGTTCGCGATACCCGGATCAACTTCTTCAGGTTTATTCAGATAAGGAATTGCTTTCTTAACAGGGGCTTCGCAGGCGGCTAACGTAGCTGCTGCGACACCGAAGCCTAATAATTTTAAAAAGTCTCTGCGGTCGGGTGCAGATTCTACCTCGCCTCCGTTGGCCAGAGATTCCTTGAGTGGTAAAAAGTCAGGGAATTCACTGTTGGCATTCTTTAAAAATTCAGGGTCGTTAGATAATTCTTCTATACCTTTCCAGTACTGTTTATTATTATCTTTCATATTGTATTATATAAAATAATTAGGCCTCTTTACTTTTTGATTAATAGTGACATTTTGAACATTCCAGACCACCGATTTCGGCAACCGTCAGCTCTTTCTTACTGTATTTATTGTGGTCGGCGATAAGCTTATCGTAATAAGCGTTACCCTTTCCGTTCACTGCTGTCTCTCTGTGGCAGTTGATACACCATCCCATCGTCAGGTTTGAATGCTGTTTCACGACATCCATGCTGTCGATGCTGCCGTGGCAGGTCTGGCACTCGATACCTCCTACTTTCACGTGCTGTGAGTGGTTGAAGTAAGCCAGGTCAGGAAGGTTGTGTACTCTAACCCATTTTACCGGAGTCTTTCTTGCGTAGTGATCTCTCAGATCTGCCAGCGCTTTATCACCGCTAGGTCCTGTCTTGATCTGCGAGTGGCAGTTCATACAGATATTGAGTGATGGGATATTGGCTTGTTTACCTTTAGTAACGCCGGTGTGGCAGTAGTTACAGTTGATCTTGTATTGTCCGGCATGCAGTTTGTGCGAGAATGGAATCGGTTGTTTAGGTGCATAGGACTGCTCGATGCCGATACCCATTAAACCAACCCAGCAGCTCTTGGCGGCAACACCGATGAAGAGCAGGGAAATGATGGTAATGAAGATATTGCTTTTTACAACAGCCTTAATGCTGAATTTCTGGTTAACAAGTTCCTTATCTTCGGTAGCAAGGGTTGCTTCTTTGTCTTTCAGGTATTTCTTAACAACAACAAGGATCAGGCAAAGAACAATGACTAAGAGAATAAGAACAATGACGATAAGCGTGTAAAGCATGTAGGGGGTTTCTGCTTTAGTCTCACCAGGAACTGGATTTTTCCCTGGGCCTTTTATTATTTCTTCATCTTTTCCACCCTTGATATAAGCTGCGATTGCTTTTAATTCATCGTCCTTCAGGAAGTCCTGGTTAGGCATTACAGTCGGAGCGAATTTGGCAAGAAGTGTTTTGGCGTAGGGATCTTTGGTGGCGGTTACTGCGGGGTGTTTAATAAAGTCAATCATTTTGGCCTCACTGCCCCACCTTCCAACAGCACCACTTAATGCCGGCCCAACTTTGACGCTTCCTAATTTATGACAGGAAGAACAGTTGGCTTTAAAAATAGCTTCTCCCTGAGAAACGAGAGGATCACTGGCCCCTCCGGTAGGCTTAGAATCCTGTGCGAATGCTGTATTGGAAAGGAAACAAACCAGGAGAAAAATTAAAAACGATAATGAAAAACGTGAGGAAAATTTATTCAGAGGCATGATTAATTTTGTTTTATTCATTATTAGGTGTGCTTTTTTTAAGCCGCACAAATGTAATATCACTTTCTAACTATTCAAATATCTTTTATTTACAATTTCACAAAAAATATAACTTGATGAATAGCATTCCCGATAAACCATTAAAAAGTAACGGATTAAGCACAAAATCAAATTATTGAGGCCTTATTTAGAATAGTTTTAAACAAAAACCCGTATTGAAATCAAATTGGAAAAGTGAAGACGGGCCATGCCTGACTAAGCGATAGATGTTTGCACACCTAGAAGAGTACGAAGAATATAGTGGGCACATAGGGTGAGAACGGGTGGGTGATTGTATACTGAAGAACAAGATGGAAAATACGATTCCTGTGAATAAAGGATGAAAAACTTACATGTGGATAAAAATAATCTTTAAACATTTTCCGCTTCAGCTACAATATTTCCCACGCCACTCAAATCATTGAATGATATTCTTACATACGAATAATTTCAGGAATATGATCGATTCATGTTTCTTAGATCCTGAAAGTTCTACTCAAATGCTCCCGGGCAATGCAGTCTTTTCGTTATTTTCTAGTAAGTTTGCCCCAACATTCACTTTTTTCAATAATTTTGAACATTCATAGAAAATAAAAGGGATTGTAAATCCTTTATAGATTCTAAATAAAATAAGAAACATACCATAAATGAGTTCACAGCATAGGTCCTATACCATTCCGATGATTATTATCGGAGCATTATTTTTTGTTTTCGGTTTTGTAACCTGGGTAAACAGCGTACTTATTCCCTACCTTAAAATAGCTTGTGAGCTAAGTGATGTGGAGTCCTATCTTGTAGCGACTGCCTTTTACATTGCTTTCACCATTATGGCTGTTCCCGCTTCCCTGGTGCTTAAAAAAACCGGGTATAAAAGAGGAATGGCTATCGGTCTTTTTACGATGGCGGTTGGAGCCATCATCTTCATTCCTGCAGCCAACACCAGAAACTTCAACATTTTTCTTTTGGGTCTTTTTGTGATCGGAACCGGTCTGGCATTGCTTCAGACAGCGGCCAACCCCTATGCTTCCGTTTTGGGTCCCATTGAAAGTGCAGCAACACGAATCAGCATCATGGGGATCTGCAATAAAATTGCCGGCTTCATCTCCATATGGATTTTCGCAAGTATTACGCTGGAAAATTCGGATGCTCTGGTAGCAAGACTTAAAACATTACCCGCTCTTGAAAAAGCGGCTGAACTTGATCAGCTGGCAAGCCGGGTTATCAATCCCTATATCATCATCACCTGCGTATTGGTTGTACTGGCAATCGCGATTCTGTTTTCCAGTCTGCCTGACATTAAAGATGAGGTAGAAGATAAACCTGTATCGGATAATTTTCAGAAATCTACTAAAACAAGCGTATTCCAGTTCCCCCATCTGCTTCTGGGTGTCCTTGCTTTATTTCTCTATGTGGGCGTTGAGGTAATTGCCATGGAAACGGTGATCAACTATGGAAAATCGCTGGGTATAGAACTTCAAATAGCCAAAGACTTTCCCTTGATCACGCTGACATGTATGACCATTGGCTATATTATAGGAATCCTTACTATCCCGAAATATATTTCACAAGCAATGGCGTTAAGAGCAAGCGCTATACTCGGAGTGATATTTACACTTGGCGCCGTGGTCACCAGCGGATACACTTCCGTCACTTTTATTATCCTGCTCGGACTGGCAAATTCTCTTATGTGGCCGGCTATTTTCCCAATGGCCATTGACGGGCTTGGACAATACACCAAAACCGGAGCGGCTATGCTGATCATGGGTATTTCAGGAGGCGCGATTCTTCCGCTTATCTATGGGGCGCTTTCAAAACCCAATTTACTTGGTTCCACACACGCTTATTTTGTGCTTATCCCTTGCTACCTTTTCA
>JBJMLY010000435.1:0-9018 GCA_045805025.1 Cytophagaceae bacterium
ATTCCAGTCTTTAGTCATTCTTATTACCGAATTAGGAAAAATCTGAATGAACTTCCGGGCCATCGTGGTATCGCCTATAGGACTGCCCTTTGCCAGAATCTTTCCCGCAAATCTTTTTTCCGGAAGAAAAGGCATATAAAGATCAATCCAGTCCGAATACCGTATGATGAGCTGACGGAACTTCTGTGCGGAATCAAACTGAAAGGTCATTCCCAGCGAATCGTAGATCAGCGCCTTTCCTAATGGTTTGAGATCCATGGTACGGTTCGGCTTTCCAAATACAGCCAGAAAAGCCTGCGGGGTGGTCTGGGCTGTAAGAAAAATTTTATTATTCAGAATGACGCCAGAAGGCCCTATAGAAATTAAGGGCTTCTGGGCTGAAACCATTTCTACACCGCATAGGAGCGTGCAAAAAAGTACGATTCTTTTCATAGTATACTTTATTTATAAAAAACAGATTGTCTGTTCACACAATATACAGATATCCCGTGAATGTCACCGGCATGGCCAGGGAGAGATTCCAAAGACTTATAAACGAAGATTGCATTAACAGGGTATTTTTTGTTTATTGTATGGTATGCCATTTAAAACAAAGACTTTTAATTTTTAAACCCCAATAATTGTATGTCAGAAAAGAAACTAAACAATCAGGTTGCCCTTGTCACCGGAGCCAATTCCGGAATAGGCGAAGGAGTAGCGATTGCGCTCGCGGAAGCAGGAGCCCAGGTCGTGGTTAATTACACGGTAAAGCCGGAAGCCGCGCAGGCCGTCGTAGACAAGATTAAAGCCGCAGGCGGAAAGGCCATCGCTCTTCAGGCCGACGTCTCCAACGAAGCTCAGGTTCAGGCCATGTTCAAGCAGGCGATCGCAGAATACGGGACCATCGATATTCTCGTGAACAATGCCGGTATTCAGCGGGATGCCAAGTTCGCCGATATGACCATCGATCAATGGAACCAGGTGATGAATGTAAACCTGACCGGGCAGTTTCTATGCGCGAGAGAAGCCATCCGCGAATTTCTGAAAAGAGGTGTTGTAACATCAAGATCCATGGCTGCCGGAAAAATCATTTGCATGAGCTCCGTGCATGAAATTATTCCATGGGCCGGCCACGTAAATTATGCAGCCTCCAAAGGTGCCATCCGTATGTTCATGCAAAGCCTTGCACAGGAATACGGCGCTGACAAGATCAGAGTAAACAGCATTTGTCCGGGTGCCATCCAGACTCCTATCAATACCCCCGCCTGGTCAACGCCAGAAGCGCTGGCAGGACTTATGACCCTGATTCCTTATAACAGGATCGGCGTACCTTCCGACATCGGGAAGCTGGCTGTGTTCCTGGCATCTGACGATTCAGACTACATCACGGGAGCCAGTATCTTCATCGACGGTGGTATGACCGTTTTTGAAGGCTTCGCTACCGGCGGTTGATTTTTAATTCAACGGATTAACACGAGTAAAAAAAGTGTGAGCCCTGCTCACACTTTTTTGTTTTTATGGGACCGGGAAAATAAGTCTGCAACTGAGCGCTTTTTGTCACCCTGACGAAGGAAGAATCTGCTGATTGAACAGGCGCCATTTATTCCTGTTTTCCGATAGAATCAATATCCCATAAACAGACCCGCACCTCAGGATGACAAAGAGGGGAGTTTGCTAAACAGATATACAAAGTCTGGAATCTTTTCTCTTACTCTGACTCCTTTGCTGGAGCTTTTCTCCAACATTCCCAATTCAGACCATTATAACAGAATCCTGATTTGATCTTATAATACCTCAATATTTTAATTATTTATAGGATTTTTCTATTGTTTTTCGAAACAATTCGGATAATTAGCTGTTGTATTTTGTACTAATTATTAGATTATATATATAATTAATATAAAATAATAAATCACTTTAAATTTTAATTACCAAAAAAACACAGTAAATTTATATTATTGAACTCAGATCAAGACTTATGAAATTAAGCGCCCATCTATTTTCCTTGCTTGCAATGTGTTGTTTTTTAAATACATTATGCTTTGCTCAAACTGCCCAGATAAATACTCCCACGGGTGCCAAAGTACCTTTTAACAACAACACGAGCTATGCTTTCGGGATCATGCCAACCAACCTTCCTACGGCAGGAACTTATACCCGCTCGCAGGATGCAGCCAATGCTTATACCACATGGGTTACCAATTATGTAAGAAGCTGCGGAGGTTCGCCGGTTCAGTATAGAGTTCTTTACGACGATGGAACCTCAACGGTATCGGAAGGGATTGGCTATGGAATGCTGATAGCTGCCTATGCGGCCGACCAGACCATGTTCAACGGATTGTATGCTTACTACAGAGCAAATGGAGACAATGCCCCCGGCAGCGGAACCTATAAACTCATGAACTGGCATATCGGAGGCTGCAGCGGAGTGTCAGGATCCAATGCAGCTACCGATGCGGACGAAGATGTAGCCATGGCTCTTGTCGTGGCGGCCTGCCAATGGCCTACGGCCACTACGCCGTACAATTATACAACGGAAGCCACCAATATCATCAAGGCCATCATGAGCTGCGAGATCGACACAAAAACGACGCCTGCCAACCAGGTCTCCAACGGAGATGCCTGGATCTCCTGCAATACCGCCTCAGGAAATACATGCAGAAACCCAAGCTATATGGGACCAGGCTACTACAAACAGTTTGGCGCATTCGTACCCGCGCAGTCTGCACAATGGACCAATGTGGTGAACGCCAGCTACACCCTTCTCAACGCGAACAGAAATGCGACGACCGGACTTGTCAGCAGCTGGTGCGATCAGAATGGCACTCCGAACAACTGCAATAACACGGGAGAAACTTATTACGGCTACGATGCCTGCAGAAACCCCTGGAGAATGGCAACCGACATGATCTGGTACAACGATGCAAACGCCAGCTCTATCTGTAATAAACTCGCCACCTATATCAATGGCGTAGGAGCCGCGAATGTAAAAGGGCCGGTAACGCAAACGGGTGGAGCTGCCGGAAGTCAGGCTCATAATGCCACGTTTGTATCGACCTTTGCCGCAGGAATTGTAGGCGCTACGCCTGCAGCCACCTACCAGACCATTATGAACTCCATGTATACACAGACCGTCGCCACCACCGATGCTACGCCGGCTTACTTCGGAAATACACTCAGGGTAATCAGCTTGTTTATGATGAGCGGTAATTTCTGGAAACCTTGTCCGACTACCTCTCCGGTACGTCTTCTTTCTTTCAACGCCACACCGGAAGATCAGGATATCCTGCTGAGTTGGGAAACCGCTTCGGAGCTGAACAACGATTATTTCAGCATCGAGCGGTCGGAAGATGGAGAGAATTATACAGAAATAAGCCGGGTGAAAGGTGCCGGCAACAGCAATGCCGTTTTAAACTATTCGTTCCGCGACCGGACTTTACTTCCGACCATGGTTTACTACCGTATGAAGCAGCAGGATGCAGACGGAACTGCCGAATACAGCAATGTGGTATCCGTCAGCCCTTCAGAACATGGCTCGCTGTCCATTGTCCCTAATCCTTTCAGCCATGAAACCACCCTCAGAATTACAGGATGGGAAAAGGAAAAAATATCCATAGAAGTAATTGACCTGACCGGAAAAATAATTTTCCGTGCAAACGAACTGCAGGATAACAGCTTAAACATCGGCTCCGACTTCGCGCCCGGCATGTACGTGGTAAGATTGCTGGTGAACGGAAATGCCTATTATTCCAAAATGGTGAAGAACTAGTGTTCTGATCGGTCGCTCCGAGCCCTATTTTTTAATCTGCATCTGAGGCTCGTAATCAGAGCATCTCTCTTCCGCATACCATTAAAATAACAGGGAGCAGACGAAAAGTACGTAAGCTTCCCTTCCTAAACTATTCCTCCTTCTTTACCTCGTGAACATCCTGTTCGCTTGTCATTATTTCTACCATCATGATTAATAGAAACATCAACAATAGGCCTTTTTCAAAATACTCTGTTACTGATCTCATAGCTGGGTAATTTATAAATGTAAATTTCGACTCTCTAACTTCCACCCTTCCTTTTTGTTTACCTTAAATTCTAATAATGAGGTTTTTACGAATTCAAGTCCCTCTTCGTCAGATCGCATAAAACATTATTCAAAGGACCAGACTTATACTAATAAGCACACTTAACCATTTCCTATACTTATGCGGCCCCAGAAGTCTAATACACTTTTAAAAGTTCTGCATAAAAAACTTTCAATCGATCATGCGATTGAATTTATTGGTGTTTTCCTCAGTATAATTCTCGCATTCGCATTGCAAAACTGGTCGGAAGATGTTAAAAATCACGACAAAGAAATTGTCTATCTGAAAAATCTGCATGAAGACCTGGTGGTCGATTATAATGCACTGGAAAGAAGGATTTTCGAATACGATCAGAAGTTAAAGAGCACAAAAAAAATTCTTCAGATCCTTTCTTCCTCAGACAATTCCGGCATTGATTCCGCACTGTCTATCGTGAATGAGGAGCTTACGTACAATTCATTTTACACGCCTCATAATCACACCTACGAGTCTTTAAAATACAACGGTGATCTTCATCTGATCACCAATTCTGATTTTAAAATATTATTATCGGAATTAGACATTTCCTACCAGACCACGAAAACCCATGGACTTTTCTTCCTGGAATACACCAATAGTCCGATGTGGTCGGAATTCCTGGTGGATCATTTACATTTTACCGGGCAGGATCACCTCAGTTTTCCGCAAAAGGCAAATGAGGCGGAAACCAAAAAATTCAGAAGTCATTTTTTTAACCGGATTAACCGCCTTCATAGTTTTATGGAAAACTATTACTATTCCATGCAGGGCACCCTGCAGAAAATTGAGCGGGTTAAAACGCAGGTAGAAAAAGAAATGGAAACACAGGATATCTCCTTTAAAAAAGCCGAGGCGGACCTGATGTAGGAAATGAATACCGGTCTTTGTGAAACAGATCGCAATAAAGTAATCCTTATTTCTTTCAACGAAAGCACTGCCCTTCATCGATGCAGGGCTTTTCTTTTTAATTCCCGACCCCGGGAGATTTACATGTTAAAAGTCAATTTATCGCAGCCTGTAATTTTCATTTGAGTAATCTGATAAAAAGCCTACTCTTTCAATTTCCCGTCATCTTTCTTACAAATTTTTCTTTAAAACTCTCCTCTTTAAAGAAGTGAAAACAAAAAAAATATTGCCGATCCAGCGACTTAAAATATTCCTTTCAGAGGCCTTCCGGTATATACTCGTGAAGATTTAAGAGGCGTGTATCATTTGCCTTATTCTTTAATTCTCTGGGGCTCATTAACGAAGCAGCACAGAACAGGATGCGGTGCACCTAAAGAGAAATTAGATTTAACTAATAAAAAATTAAACACAGATATCAATAAAGTCAAATTATTATACACTCAATTATAAAATAAGCATATGAACAGAATAATTTTATCGCTCAATATCTGCTTTCTTCTGATAACTTATGCAGCGCATTCGCAAGATGCCCGGATTACCGGAGGTAATTCTATTTCGGGTATGATCTGCTCAAACGGAGATGTCTACACCTGGGGGAAAAATGATGCGGGACTTACGGGTTCACTTGGCAATGGTTCTGCCGCTGCAACCGTCACGAGTCCTGCGAAAGTGCTTTTTCCTGCGACTGATCCTTATTTCTCTACGGTATTATCAAAACCTGTCACCATGTATGCCGCCGATGCAGGCTCAGGACAGACTTTTACATCCATGGATTGTTATGGAGGAGTATGGTCATGGGGCTTTAATGGAACAAACGGCATCACAGGTACCGGAAGCGCTGCCTCAGCAGTACTGGTTCCTGCCCGCGTTCAGAAAGGTGAAACACCGGGAGGGGCAGCGATTAGTGCCACTCTTACGAACTACCTGGTGAATGCAAAATATATAGCGGGTGGTAACGAATCCGGTTTCGCAGTTCTGAAAGATGGAACAGCGGTAGGCTGGGGTGAGAACAGCGCCGGACAACTTGGCAATGGTACACTCGTCGATTCACCTGCTCCGAAGTATATCAGGAACCCTGATGGAAGTATCCTCAGCGGTGTGATCCGTGTGGATGCGGGTGATCAGACCGGGTACGCTCTTGTAGATCCTGACGGAGATGGAATAGGCACCGTTTATTCTTTCGGCGGAGGCGGGGTATTACAGCTTGGCCGGAATTCAGCAGGCACAGCGAATAACGGCAGCGAATCAGGAAACGATCCATGGGCCAGACCGGTAATCATGACGGATGGCACACAACTATCGGGCATAGTAACGATTGCGGCCGGTGACGCTATGTGCTTCGCCCTTGATACAGCAGGCTACATCTGGGCCTGGGGAAATAACGGATGGGGTACGCTCACCGGTACAGGTTTTGCCGGAGGCCATTCGGATCCTAAACCTGTGGCCGCGGGAGAATGGGGAACCACGGCAGGTCCGGGATTAGGACTTCCCTTCTTAAAAGCAAAATCCATTGCAGCTGGCCAGGGTTTTGGTATGGCCGTTTCGATTGATGGAAAACCAATGGCTTGGGGAAACAACGGAGCGTGCGGCGCTGCCGCTGCCGGAGGATATGTCGGCGACGGAACTACGACAACCCGTTCTACTCCCGTATTTATAAGGAGAAGCGCAACCGTCGTCGATAACAATGTCGGAAGTATTTCGTCGGGCGACACCTGGGGATTTTATATCACGCAAACAAATCAGATCTATACCTGGGGAAATAATGCCTTGGGCACTTTGGGAATCGGCAGCACCACATGCCAGGCATTTGCTACGCCTATGACTCCCTCCTGCTCATTGCCCGACCCTTCGCCCGCGACCCTGATCTCGCCCAGAGATATGGGACTTTGCCCGGCCGCTTCGCAAGTGCTTAATTCAGGCTTCACTGTTTCTGCAGCGCTGGCTCCGAGCTATTCGATTATATGGGAAAGGTCTGTCAACAACGGATCCAGCTGGAGCATTGTGCAGACGGGCACAGGAGCCAACCCAACCTATACCGCCACACAAACCGGCATGTATAAAGTAACCATAAAATACACCGGTACGAATATTCCATGCGCACAGGATGCGAAAGACAGCATCAGCTTATATCCCTACACCATACCTTTTACAACCAGCGGAACCTACTGCGCTCCCAACGGAACCTTTACGGTTACCAATAACGCCGGGTATACAGGCTGGTATGACTGGTACAATGCTTCGAGTGCCGGCACTAAATTAAATGCTGCCTATACCAATACGATCACAGTACCCCTGACCCAGGCTGTGTATGACAATGTGAACAATACTTATACTACCTGGGTAACCGATCTGTATGGAGTAGAAGGCTACGACAGAACAAGTCTTCCGGCGGCATGCACGCCTTCCAACGCGACGCCGACCAATTACCATCATAAATTTACAGTGAGCAGTGCTTTCACGCTTGAAAGTGTCATGGCTATGCAATACACCAATAGTAACGCAGGCACCTATGACCAGTTCAGGGTAGTGATCTATAATGACAATGCAGGCGCTGTAGGAACCACCGCCTTTACCGGAGCGTTGTCAACCTATGTGAGAGGCCCTGTAGGATCAGCTACTCCTATTACTATTCCTGCGAACTGGAGCGCCACACCGGGAACGTATTGGCTAAGAATAGAAACTACCAGCAGCGGGATCGTTAAAAATTACAATTGCTCCGTCGCTTTTCCGCAAAACGATAATACCGGACAGAACCTGCTTTCTATTACAGCGACCCGGCAGTTTGGAAACCTGGGCACTAATTTCGGCACCGCCTACAACTGGAAGATCAGCAGAGGCCAGCCTTACCCATGCGGGCGCGTTCCGGTCGTAGCCATACAGGATTGTCCATTACCGGTAATCTTCTCGGACTTCAATGCTTCGCTTGTTGAATCAAAAGTATACCTGACCTGGTCTACGGCCTCTGAAAAGAACAATAATGTTTTTGCGGTACAAAGATCGTCAGACGGCATTCATTTTGAAACGATCGGATACGTTCAGGGTGCCGGCGTGAGCAGCACGGTGAAGAATTATCATTTTACAGACCCTTCTCCTCTTTCCGGGCTTTCCTATTACCGGATCGGGCAAATGGATTTTGATGGCGCAGTTTCGTACAGTACTATGAAAACGATCAGTCATGAATCATCTTCCAGAGTCAGCTTATATCCAAATCCCTTTAGTCATTCGCTGCATGTCACCATCTATTCCTCATCTCCCCGCTATCTGATGTATGTTATGGATCTGACCGGAAGAGTATTATATGAAAAAACACTGGAGGCCAATCGGGAGAATGCCATTGCGGAAGATCTTCCGGACGGACTATACCTGATAAAAATCATAATGGAAGACGGACCGAAAGTTTTTAAAGTAGAGAAGCATCCATAGTCTTTGTCAGCCTGAGCGTAGTCGAAGCATTCGCCCATTTTCTGACAAGCCTTCGACTCCGCTCAAAATCCGGCATAGTCTTTAAAATCATTACGAGTAAATACGGTAGTTCTATGCAATAAAATCATAAAACAAAAAGCCCTGCTCTTACAGATGCGGGCTTTTTTTTATGCTAATCCGGATACTAGTCGGACAACTGGTTTTCAATTTCAATATTTAACAAACTTTCCCGAAACCACCTGGCTGGCATCCGAAACGCGGATAAAATATAAGCCTTCAGGAATGGATGAAACATTAATTTCTTTCGTGTTTTTATAATTCGCAACCGGCTTCCCGGTGAGGTCGCTGATCTCCACTTCAAAATCATTCGCCAGAGAATATTCTATGATGATATTGTCAGAAGCAGGATTCGGGAATACGGCAACGCTGCGTAGGGTTGGTTTACTCAGCCCTGTTGTAGCGGGATCCAGCACAATAAACTGATGCATCATACCATGGTCTTCGTGATCGAGCAGGTGGCAGTGATACATATAAGCATTGGTAGGATCTGCAAAGTCCTCAAACTTCGCGACTACCCGAACGGTTTCATTGGCAAAAACATCCACTACGTCTTTCC
>JBJMLY010000436.1:0-4082 GCA_045805025.1 Cytophagaceae bacterium
ATACTGATTTCATTCCAGCTTCCTGTACCTGCCTCAGGAAAACCAGTGGCTTCTGAATCATCTCTTTGATCCGGCATATTGATATTTGTATTTTTAATTAATATAAAAAAATAGTCATTAAGAACCGTGCTCCTAATGACTATTTTTATCTACTCATGCCTCATGACTCACTACTCGTGACTCATTACTCTATTTCTCCATCTGTCCGATCAAATTCAATGCCGAACCTGCCTTAAACCAGGCGATTTGCCCTTCGTTGTAGGTATGGTTCACTTTGATTTCTTCTTTCTTTCCATCTTTATGATTCAGCACCAATGTAAGAGGAACGCCAGGTGCGAAGCTTTCCAGCCCGGTGATATCAAGCGTATCGTCTTCCTGAATTTTGTCATAGTCCGCAGGATTCGCAAACGTAAGACCAAGCATGCCTTGCTTTTTCAGGTTAGTTTCATGGATACGGGCGAATGATTTTACAAGGATTGCTCTTACACCCAGGAATCTTGGTTCCATTGCCGCGTGCTCTCTGGAAGAACCTTCTCCGTAGTTATTATCACCCACTACGATAGATCCGATTCCTTTGGCTTTATACGCTCTTGCCGTAGCAGGAACCTCACCATACTCTCCGGTAAGTTGATTTTTTACTTTATTCGGAGACTCGTTAAAGAAGTTGATGGCTCCGATGAGCATATTATTCGAGATGTTGTCAAGATGGCCTCTGTATTTCAGCCATGGACCTGCCATAGAAATATGGTCGGTTGTACATTTTCCCTTTGCCTTGATGAGAAGTTTTAAGCCTTTCAGATCTTTTCCTTCCCATTTCGGGAATGGATCCAGCAGCTGAAGACGGTCTGATTTTGGATCTACCAGAACGCTTACTTTACTTCCATCGGTAGCAGGTGCCTGATATCCGGCATCCTCTACAGCAAATCCCTTAGGAGGAAGCTCAACACCCTTTGGCTCATCGAGCATTACTTCCTGCCCGTCGCTGTTCTTTAATTTATCCTTTAAAGGATTAAAAGAAAGCGTGCCGGCAATGGCAAGAGCTGTAACGATTTCCGGTGAAGCTACGAATGCGTGTGTATTTGGATTACCATCATTTCTCTTGGCAAAGTTTCTGTTGAAGGATGTGATGATGGAATTTTTCTTATTCGGATCGGTAGTATGTCTTGCCCATTGTCCGATGCATGGACCGCAGGCATTGGCAAGAACAACGCCGCCCATTTCGTCAAATATTTTCAGGAGACCGTCGCGCTCGGTAGTGAATCTTACCATTTCAGAACCGGGCGTAACGGTGAATTCCGATTTTGCTTTCAGTTTCTTGGTAACTGCCTGCTGAGCAATCGAAGCTGCTCTTGTGATATCTTCGTAAGAAGAATTGGTGCAGGAACCGATCAGACCTACTTCCAGCTTATCAGGCCATCCTTTTTCTTTCACCATCTTGGCGAACTGAGAAATGGGCCATGCTGCATCAGGAGTAAACGGACCGTTCACATGCGGTTCCAGTTCTGACAGATTGATTTCAATAAGCTGATCGAAGAATTTAGAAGGGTCTGCATATACCTCATCATCGGCTCTCAGGTGCTTAGCCACTTTATCTGCCTCAGCCGCTACATCTTTTCTATCGGTTGATTCAAGGTATGATTTCATTTTTGTGTCGTAAGCAAATACGGTAGTAGTCGCCCCTATTTCCGCACCCATGTTGCATATGGTTCCTTTGCCTGTGCATGAAAGACTTTCTGCTCCTGGTCCGAAGTATTCAAGGATCGCTCCCGTTCCTCCGCTTACTGTGAGGATTCCGGCCACTTTCAGGATCACATCTTTGGCAGAAGTCCATCCGTTCAGTTTGCCGGTAAGCTTAACACCGATCAGTTTAGGGAATTTAAGCTCCCAGGCCATTCCGGCCATTACATCCACAGCATCGGCTCCACCGACACCTATAGCAATCATGCCTAGCCCGCCGGCATTCGGAGTATGAGAATCTGTTCCAATCATCATTCCGCCCGGGAAAGCATAATTTTCCAGTACCACCTGGTGAATAATACCTGCACCCGGTTTCCAGAAACCGATTCCATATTTATTGGAAACAGAAGCCAGGAAGTCATATACTTCTTTATTGACTTTGTTTGCAGTTTCAAGGTCCTTTTTTGCTCCCAGTTCCGCCTGGATGAGGTGATCGCAGTGCACAGTAGAAGGAACAGCCACTTTTTTCTTTCCTGCTGACATGAACTGTAACAGCGCCATCTGAGCGGTGGCATCCTGCATAGCAACACGATCCGGTGCAAAGTCTACGTATGATTTACCTCTCTCGAAAGCTTTCGTGGCTTTGCCGTCATACAAGTGATTGTATAAGATTTTCTCAGTGAGCGTTAATGGTCTTCCGACCGCTTTTTTTGCTGCTTCCACTCTTTCGCCTAACCGGCCGTAGAGTGCTTTAATCATGTCAATATCGAATGCCATATTGTTTATTTAAGGTATTTTAAAAATTCAAATGCTAACAAAGTTAAGAATTATGAGATAATTAAAAACCTTAAAAATATAATCGTAATTCAAATATAGTTATGCACAGACGAATTCGATGGAACCTATTAATCCATAGATTAATAAAACCTCTAATCGATTAAGTATTAAACTAGTAACCTAATTGTCACAATTCACGTTTAACTCGCTAGAATAGAAGTGTGTCGATGAAAAATTTTACTTATCATATTGTCTTCGTGTTAATTAGCCTTTTCTCCTACCGCAGCTATGCGGATGGAAAGGGAGAAAAGGCCTGTATTACCGTTACTGCCAGTGCGAATTCATATACTCTTTGTTCGGGAACCAGTACCTTTCTTGGAATTGACACAATTGTCGGAGGGAGCGGAAATTACAGTTATTCATGGACGCCTGCCGGTTCCCTGGATGATGCCACAATAGATGCTCCGATCGCTACTCCCAATGCCACTACCACTTATACCGTTACCGTTACCGATCTTACCTTAGGATGCTCAGGCACAGATACCGTAAGAATTGTCGTTGTTTCCACGCCCAATGTGGCAGCTTCAGCGACCAGAACAAACATATGCATCGGAGCGGCTACCCAGCTGAATGCAACTGTAACAGGGGGAACAACTCCTTATAATTACACTTGGAGCCCTACTACAGGGTTTATTGATCCTGCCAATATTCAGAATCCCCGTCTTAATGGCGTTAGTACAGCAACGTATACCGTATCCGTGGCAGATGCCAATAACTGTTCCAAATCAGCGTCGGTAACAATTACCGTCAATTCTCTTCCGACAGTACATATTAACCCTATTGCTGATACCGTATGTTCTGGTATCAGCGTAAATCTAACGAGTGTAGGGTCGGGCGGACGACCTGCTTATACCTATGCCTGGACACCGGCTGCAGGCTTAAATAATGCGACCATCAGTAATCCTACGGCAACTCCGGCAGTTACCACTACTTATACCCTTACCCTGAAAGACCGGAATAATTGTACGGCTACAGATAACGTTACAGTACTGGTATATCCATTGCCCGGCGTTGCTCCAACAGCTTCCCCTTCGACCATTTGCAACAGCGGATCCTCCAGTCTTAATGCCGGAGCAAGCGGTTCTGGTCCATTCACCTATTCATGGTCACCGGCCGCAACGCTTGATAATCCGACAATCTCTAATCCGGTTGCAACTCCGACTGTGACTACCACCTATACAGTAACTGTAACCGATGCAAAAGGCTGCGTAAAAAGTTCGAGTATAACAGTTACCGTGAATCAATTGCCTTTGGTAGCACCGACTGCCGGACCTTCTGCTATCTGCTTTGGTCAGTCAAGCACACTGAACGCCCATGCAAGCGTTGGCGGTGGCGGGCCTTATACCTATTTATGGAGTCCTGCCGGCGGACTAAACGATCCGACTCTGGCAACTCCAACGGCCAATCCAGGCGTTACAACTACCTATTCCGTTGTAGCAACAGATAGCAAAGGATGTTCTTCCTTACCAAAAACAGTTACACTGACCATTAATTCTTTACCGACCGTAACAGCCTCGGCTGCTTCGCCGATCTGTAATGGAAACTCCACTACCCTGACTGCTATACCA
>JBJMLY010000437.1:0-2136 GCA_045805025.1 Cytophagaceae bacterium
TACGATGGCAATAAGGAAAATAATAAATCGCGGGAGATGGCCAAAAATTCCGGAGGAGACATTCGTTTAAGAGAATCAAGACAGCAGGCTCCTAAGCATGACGTTCGCTACAGCTACGATCCTAATAAGGAAAATGATAAATCAAGGGAGATGGCTAAGCATTCGCAGGGAGACATGGCCATCTATGAATCAAGAATGCAGGGGCCGAGGCATGACAACTACGTGGTCGTGGATCGCAACCTTGAAAAGAGACAATCCAAAAAGCTGAGTAAATACCAGGGTGACCTGACCATTACAGAATCGAGAATGCAGGGACCGCGAAACGATTATGCGATGGTGGAAGTAAGAGGCATTAATGTTAAAGAACAGAGAAGAATCAAGAACTATTCCGGTGACCTGCCAGCCAACACCCTGGAGAAGAGAGACCAGATGCGCAGACAGAAGGGAAGAGAAATCGCGAACTACTCGGGAGATATCCTTGTTAGCACCCTGAAGGCGCGTGATAAACGCACCCGGATGAAGAGCAAGAAAATGGCTAATTACACAGGAGACATTGTTGTAAGACGTCATAAGAAAGGAATGCATCCGAGCGCGGTTTACATGGGTGGAAGAGTAAAGAACTCTTACGCAGCCAAAGAAAAGTACAGACAGAAAATGCTCAAGAAGTATGGACGTAACGATGGTATTGAGACTCCGAACTACGAAAAGAAAAAGGAGAAGAAGCCTAAGTACGACAAGAGAGAGAGCGAAATTTGGTATTAACGATTGAGGTTGACGTATGAATTGGATTGAGCTTACTGATGAAAATCAGTTGAAAGATATTATAGAATTTTCCAAAAAGGGGTTTGCCGTGGTTTATAAACACAGCCATCGTTGCGCCACCTGCAGTATGGCCCTGGATCGCCTTGAAAGGAACTGGAAAGATCAGGAATTACCTAATTCCCAGCCTTTCTTTGTGAACGTGATCAACGCCAGAGCTCTTTCCAACAAAATTGCAGAAGCATTCGGAATCAGACACGAGTCGCCCCAACTATTAATTATAAAAGACGGGAAGTGTATTTATAACGCTTCCCATCTTTCTATTTCTTATCCGGAAGTAAAGCGCGTAGCCGCTTAGAAATTAAAATTCACCGTTTGTTTTACAGAAGGGTCCAGGCTTAAAGCTACCGGACAGGTATGGGCAGCCCTCTTCAGCACTTCCTTTTGTTTGTCGGAAAGCTGTACCGAAGACGGCATATTAAAATCAAGCTTTATCTCCGCGATTTTCCTCGGGTTCTGAGCCATGATCTTTTCTATATCTACTTTCAATCCGCTTATATCCAGGTTTTCTCTGTTGGCGACAATGCCCATGATCGTCATCATACAGCTGGCAAGTGCCGAGCAAACAAGGTCTGTCGGTGAAAATGCCTCCCCCCTCCCATTGTTGTCGGTAGGAGCATCGATAAGAATTTTATTTCCTGATTGAAGATGTTCGGCTTCCGACCTTAGCTGCCCGAGATATACTGCTTTCATCTGTCCCATATATTGGAGTTTTTTTTATTGGTAATACCCGGCAAATTTAATTATTTTTAATCAGATCTTATATTTGATTCATGCTGTTCCGATTAATGCTCATATTGTTTTGCACGCTCCTGGCCACAATGCCTATTCTGGCCCAGGAAGATAATGAGCCTTACCAGAAGGAATATGCGGTAGGCGTGGATCTTAATACGAATGCGGGTTTGATTGGCGGATTTTTTTTCAGGCATGCCACCTTTGTCAATAAAAAAAGATACCGGCTTTTTGCGGTGGAAATGGTGAATGTAAAGCATCAGAAAGAGCAGAAAACCTCGAACGGAAATACAGGAAATTCTTATCTCTATCATAAAACCAATTACCTGATCCCCCTTCGGTTTCAATTCGGAAGAAAATATGTACTCTTCCATAGAGCCGAGGAAGAGGGCGTAGAAGTCAGTGCTCTGGTCGCCGCGGGCCCGACGCTCGGGCTGATTAAACCATATTACATCCAGTACGATTACACCGACTACATAAATACGAATGCCAGTTTTCCCACTGATATCCGCCGGGAACAATACAGACCTGAACGAGACTCTATTGATGCAAGGATCCTGGGAGCCGGAGGTTTTTTTTCCGGGA
>JBJMLY010000438.1:0-4542 GCA_045805025.1 Cytophagaceae bacterium
AAACAATCATCGACAATGCAGGAGGAAGTATTGAAGTGGAAAGCGAACCAGGCAAAGGAACGACTTTTAAAATTTACCTGAGAATCAACCCTTAATAAAAAAGTGATCCGAAGCCAGCTTCGGATCACTTCATACTTAGAATTGCTATTCTTTCTCCTTACCTGCAAAGCGGATTCCTATTCCAGCAAGAACTGTGATATTACGGTTGTACACATCAAGTCTGAAGGAGCTGTCTCCGACGCTGTTAAAGGAGAAGCCGTACCTGCCATCAAGCGTAAAAAAAAGATTGCCGCTCTGAACATCAAGGCCGGCACCCATTACCCCTCCTGTATTCAGGTGATGGAACCTCTTTATTCCGGTGCTGCTCTGATCGCCGGTCTGCATATCGGTATTATTATTCTTTTCATTAACCAGGTAGGCGCAGTCAGGCCCGGCAAAAATATGGGGAAAGAAAGTCCTCTGGATCGGCAGTCTAAGCTTGAATAATACAGGAATATCAATATAATTCATTCTGATATTCTGCCGCATCGTACCGGAAGTATTGGTCGCTCCTTTTTCATGAAAAAGAATTTCGGGCTGCACTGAAAAGACCTTCAGGAAGCTGACATTCAGAAATGCCCCGCCGGCAAATCCGATCCTTGCTTTTACATCGCCGGCATCATGACCGCCGAAGGAGGTAAAGGAAGCGCCCGCTTTAGGGCCAATCGAAATACCACCATCCTTTTTCATCTTAACAGTCTGACCTGCCGCGGAAATCCATCCTGCGAGCAGAATTAGTGTAATGAGAGTTTTAGTTTTTTTCATACTCGTTTTAAGCTTTTTATACACACTAACATCATGTAAAATTCTTTGTTGAGGCCTTCGCGCAGTTTCAGTATTTGCCAGAGAATAAACCAGTGAATTCCAAAATGGCTGGTGACAGATACGCTTGAGGGAAAGTAATCACGCAGCAGGTTTACCGGAAAATCGATGAGGTCTCTGGCTTACCCGGCTTGACTTAGTGCCGGGAGTTGTGAACACTGATTTTCAGCGAATATTTTTTTAACAAGTCACAAAAAATATCTGTAATATTTTGAGCTTCACAAGAACTTTCGGAAGAATATTTTCCTTACTAAGAAGGGAAATTTTTAACTCAGTTTCCCATCTCAAAAAAAATGTTTAGTAAATCAAAGTTAGTACCTATCATTTTCGCGTCCGCAGCGCTCATGGCAAGCTGCAGGACCGTAAAACAGGATGAAGTAGGCGTAAGAAGAACGTTTGGAAAACTCAACACCAATGTTCTTAATGCAGGGCTTCATACCTTTAATCCGTTTACCAGTACTATATTAACGTTGCCGATCAAAACGGTTAATATGGAAGTAACCCAGGACCTTCCTTCTAAAGAAGGTTTGCTGGTGCACACCGACATTTCAATTCTTTACCACATTAAGCCTGATTTTGCGCCGAACATCATTACAACCATCGGCAATACGAATTACGAAGAAGTGGTGATTATGAGTGTATTCAGATCCGCGGCGGCCAACATCACCTCCAGATTTTATGCAAAAGACATGCATACCAAAGAAAGAGCCAATATCGAGAATGCCGTCAAGGAACAAATGGACACCCTTCTGGAGCCCAGAGGCTTTGTGATCGAGGCGGTGCTTATGAAAAGCATCCGGCTTCCGCAGGGACTCGCTCAGTCCATCGAGCAAAAGCTTGAGGCCGAGCAGGAAGCGCAAAGAATGGAGTTCGTACTTCAGAGAGAAAAGAAAGAAGCGGAAAGAAAGAAAGTAGAAGCGGAAGGTATTCGCGATGCTCAGAAAATTATTTCTGAAGGATTAACTCCTCAAATCATCGAGTATAAGAGTATTGATGCCTTTAAAACGCTTTCCAGCTCTCCAAATTCTAAGGTGATCATCACCGATGGGAAAACTCCTCTCCTGATCACACCCAAAACTGAAAATTAAAAATAATCTGCGAAGAAAGGCACAACCCGAAGCCTGATCGGAAGCTCGGGTTGTGCCGCTTTGCATTATAGTTCAATGGCCGGCTTCAGGAACAGGATCATACTTCCGTATATCTTTTGTTTCAGGTACAAACTTCCAGAAGAACAGCATTCCTGCTGCGCCGATACAGGCCAGAAAGATAAACCCGGTCTCATATCCATGCTTGCTCACAATAGTGCCTGTAATATAATCGCTCAGAGAAGTCCCTATACCAATGGCTGTAACAACAGAGCCCTGCATAAAATTAAAGCGTCCGGTACCTCTGGTAAGATCAGCGATCATCACCACACTGATCACCTTTACAATTCCGGCGGCCACGCCATCCAGCGTCTGTATCGATAAAAGATAAAACGGATCATCTCCCCCTGTATAAAGCAATCCCCTCACCGGCAAAATCATAAACGCGATCATAAAAAGATACTTCCTGTTTCCTTTATAGGCGGCATACCCTGTAAACGCCGCGACCGGAACCATGACCAATTCCGCAATCGTTATTCCTGCCGATGTATATAAGGTGGCATATTTCTCTCTGCCCAGGGCAAGCATCTGGGCAAGAATCGGAAACATGGCTCCATTCGCAAAATAAAAAAGCACCACAGCTATTGTAAAGAACAGAATATTCCTGTCTGCAAACAGCGTTCCTATTCCCGTAACCGGCGCTTTCGCTTCTCCTCCCCTTGCTTCCCTTGCCAGGGCATGATCAATATCTTTTTCCCGGATAAACAGGGTAGCAATAATACTGAGCATACACATCAAGGTCATCAGATAAAAAATTGCCGCATAGGAATAAAAATAGCCTATTAAGCCGGCAGTCACTGTTATTGTTACATTTCCGGCATGATTAAACGTTTCATTCCTTCCCATTCTTTTGGGGAATAATTTATTTCCCGACATACCTAAGGTAATGGCTGTGATAGCCGGCATATAAATGGTCGTAATAATTCCAATAAAACATTGTATCGTCAGAATTGCATAGCGGCCCGTAACCACCACCATCGCAAGGCAACAAGAGGCAAGAAGTATGCATGCGACAATCAGGAGCAGACGTTTATATTTTGTAGCATCCACCAGAGCCCCGGCAGGGGACTGAAACAGAATCGCCGTAAGGCTTGGCGCCGACATGGCTATACCAATCTGTGCCGGGTCCCACTTCAAGGTAGAAAGCAGGTATACAGCCAGAAAACCTCCGATGCCGTAACGAACATCGGCCAGCACAAAATTCAGAAAATCCAGAGCAATAAAACTTCTTTTCACCGGGATCATTTTTCCTGTACTCTCACTAAGCAGAATTATTCTGAAATGTTTTTTTTTTAATAATTCCTCCCGGATCCGCGGCTTCTATCAGCAGCTGCCAGTATAAGCCACAGCAAAAAAAAGTAAATGCTGATTTTAACCAGAAGGCGGAACAAAGAAATTCTTATCCGGTTTCTGAGATGAAATTTTAAACTATGAAAACAACAAACAAAAATCTGAAAAACCAGGAAGCAGGAAGCTTCACTGAGAACTCAAACACAAATTTTAATTCCATGGCAAAAGGGGCATTGTTCGCTGCTGCATTATTTCTTATTGCAGCAACAGGCTGTAAAAAGAAAGATGACGACAAGACCACTGATACATCGCATAACACAAATTCTACCGACCAGTCTTTCATGGTAAAGGCAGCACAAGGCGACAAAGCCGAAATCGAGCTTGGGCAATTAGCGGCAACGAACGCTTCCGACCAGGCAGTCAAAGACTTCGGGCAAATGATGGTCAACGCCCATACGCAAACCAGCACTCAGCTAAAAACTATTGCCGCACAAAAAAGCGTTAATGTGCCCGACACGCTTGATGCTGCCCATGCTGCGCTGAAAACACAGCTTCAGTCTTTATCGGGCTTTGCCTTTGACAGCGTTTATATGCATTCACAGGTAAACGACCATAAGGATGCCCAAACCAATTTCCAAACGGAAATTAGCGGAGGTCAGGATTCAGATGTCAGAAATTTTGCCATCCAGAATTTCCCTGCAATCAACCACCATCTTCAATTAGCTGACTCTCTTTACTTTGGAATGCATCGTTAAAAATAAACAGGGTGGATGCCATCAACCGGCTTCCATCCTGTTTTTATCCATCATACTGATCTACATTAAAAAGACGCAATGAAAAAAGAGGAGATTCATTTTGGAGACTGGAACAGATTATTCATCGGCGAAGCGCCCTGGGAATTTCTGCTTGAAACAGCTATCCGCTGTACTGTTGTATACCTGTTTTTTTTTGTCGCCATAAGACTTCTGGGTAAACGTATGAGCGCACAGATGACGATCTTCGAGCTGGCGGTCATCATTACGCTGGGAGCTGCTATTTCACTCCCTATGGAGAGTCCGGACAAAGGAATTATTCCCGGCATTCTTATTCTTTTTGCGGTAGTGGCTTTTCAAAAAGGATTGTCATTCCTGACTTTTAAAAGTTACCGGGCAGAGGCGGTGACACAAGGAGAGCTAAGCATTCTTTTAAAAGACGGACGTCTGCTTCTGGATCAGATGGAAAAATGTGTATTGTCCAGAGAAAGACT